>NZ_JAMYRZ010000032.1:0-81689 GCF_040321675.1 Mesorhizobium sp. M0296 | reverse complement strand
CACGAACGTCTCGCGCAGTAAGCCGTCGCGCGGCATGCGCGCTTGCTCGGCGCGCGAACGGTCGAGCCTCTTCTACAGGCCATCCCGCGGCGGTCTTGCCGGGGGGCGCACGAAAGAACACCATTCACACTTGACCCTTGCACCCAAGAGATTAGGGATCGCGGCCGGAAAAGACGAGTCATTTGTCGGGCGCGCCCGCAACCGGAGACAGGATTTGCAACGACCCGAGATACCGGCGGGGCTGCCAGCCGACATCGAACAGAAGAAGACGAAGGCACGGCTGTGGTTCGAGACGTTGTGCGAGCGCATCTGTGCCAGCTTCGAGCAGATCGAGCAGGACCTGCAGGGGCCGCAGGCTAGCTGGTCGCCCGGCCGCTTCGAAAAGACGCCGTGGCAACGCGATGCCGGCAAGGGCGGCGGCGGTATCATGTCGATGATGCACGGCCGCGTCTTCGAGAAGGTCGGCGTCCACACCTCGACCGTCCACGGCGAGTTCTCGCCCGAATTCAGGAAGCAGATGCCGGGCGCCGAAGAGGACCCCTCCTTCTGGGCAAGCGGCATTTCGCTGATCGCCCATCCGTGGAACCCCAACGTGCCGGCCGTGCATATGAACACGCGCATGGTCGTCACCTCGCGCCAGTGGTTCGGCGGCGGCGCCGACCTGACACCGGTGCTCGACCGCCGCCGCAGCCAGGACGACCCCGACACGATCGCCTTCCACAGAGCGATGCAATTTGCCTGCGAGAAGAACGCGGCGATCGCCGACTACGTGAAATTCAAAGCCTGGTGCGACGAGTACTTCTACCTGCCGCACCGCGACGAGCCACGCGGTACCGGCGGTATCTTCTTCGACTGGCTGCATTCGGATGAGGACAAAGGCGGCTGGGACGCCGATTTCAACTTCGTCCAGGACGTCGGGCGATCTTTTCTCGTCGTCTACGGACATCTGGTGCGCGCCAACTTCAATGACAACTGGACCGATGGCGACCGTGACGAGCAGCTCATCCGCCGCGGCCGTTATGTCGAATTCAACTTGCTTCACGATCGCGGCACCATCTTCGGGCTGAAGACCGGCGGCAATGTCGCCTCGATCCTGTCCAGCCTGCCGCCAGAAGCGAAATGGCCGTAAAATCTCGGTGAGCACGACGTGAGCCGCAATCGGGTCCAAATCCCCAGAATTTGACGGCGAATGTGGCGCAAGGCGCGCCAGAAAATATCTTTTTCGTCTAATATACCATTGTAAAGATTGGGTTATTTGTCGCGTCGGGCCGGGAAACGCCGGCGGTTCTTTACTCCCGAGAGCCGCGACCCGACGTGACCGGACGGCCCATGATTGAATGGGGCACCTTTCCCAAGCGGTGCCCGCATTTTCCAGGAGAGCATGCCATGCGCAAGCTTATTATGACCGCAGCCGCCGCTGCCGTTCTCGCCTCTGGTACTGCCGCATTCGCTGCGGTCAAGCACACCACCGGCACGATCAAAAGCTTTGATGGAACGGCGATGAGCCTAGTTCTGGATAACGGAGCCACCTTTACGTTGCCCCAGACCTTCAAGGATCCTGGCCTGAAGGTCGGCGAAAAGGTCCGCGTCACGTGGGATATGAGCGGCAAGGATAAAATTGCCGAGGCAGTCAAGATCGTGAAGTGATGTCCTGCCCGCTGGAGCAAGACGAGGTCTTACTCCTGGGTGGCGTAAGAGGGCGGAGCAGCGATGCTCCGCCTTTTCGCAACCCGATCACCAGAGGGCCGCGTGTCGGCTTGGACGCACGGCACTCTAAGGCAACCAAAACCGTTCGATCGTGTTATGCTTAGCTGGCCAGCGTGTAGCCCGGATACCGTACGCGGTTTCCGGATCGCGCAATCAAAGGTCTGGAGCTTCCGTGTCAGTGCGCTGCGCGGCGCTCCAAGGAGGAGATGAGGAGAAGCCGATGAAGGAATTCCATTGCGGGTCGCTCGTACCCGGCTGCGAGTGGCACACACGCGCCGAGGAGGAGGCTGAGGTCATGCGCCGTGCCGTCGAGCATCTGCGCGAGACGCACGGCGAGACGGTGATCCGCGAGACGATGATCGAGGCGATCCGCTCGCGCATCGAAAAGGCCCGCGACGCAGCGTGACAGTCAGGATTCGAGTGCCTCCGCGGCGCGCTTGAGCAGCGCGCCGCGATCAAGCGCAAAACCGGACTCGACCCATTCCTTTTCGAGATTCTTCAACGTTGCACCAAGCTTCGGCCCCGGTGATGCGCCAAGCGTCGTCAGATCGGCGCCCTTGACCGGAAAAACAGGGTTTTGCCATTTTGCAGCGAAGGCAAGCAGGCGCGAGAAGCCGCCGGCTTCGAGCAGTGCGTCATTGTCCTCGACCGCGCGGGCTCGAGCGGAAGCGAGCAACAGCCGCAACCGATCGACAAAGCCTTGGCGGTCGCCAAAATAAAGCCTTTTCGCCAACTCTCCTTCGGTCGTTTTCGGATCGACGGCAGCTGTGATCGCCCAATTCCGCAGCCGGCTTGCTTCGCTCACGGAAAGCCTCAATCTCTCGGCAAGCGTTTTCATGCGCGCGGCATCCGGCGGCACGATGGCTTCCAGCCTGAGCAGCGGGTCCGGCGCCCAGGCCAGATCCTTCTCGGTCTTGGTCAGCCCGTGGATGGCATCGATGCCCCATTTCTCGCTTTCCGGCAAAACGGCGGTCAGAACGCCGGCCTGGCGCATCCACAGCAGCGCCCGCGACGGATCTGGCGCTGACAGCAATTTCTTCAATTCCCACCAGACGCGCTCGACCGAGAGCTGGTCGAGCCCCTGCTTCAGCCGGGCACAAGCCTTCAACCCTTCGGCATCCGGCCTGCCGTCGCCATACCATGCGAAGAAACGGAAGAAACGCAGGATGCGCAGATAATCCTCGCGGATACGCGCTTCCGGATCGCCGATGAATCGCAGCCTCCGCGCTTCGATATCGGCGATACCGCCGACCAGATCGACGACCGTTCCATCGGCTTCGGCATAGAGTGCATTGATGGTGAAATCACGCCGCTCAGCGTCGGCTTTCCAGTCGCGGCCGAACGACACTTTGGCGCGCCGGCCGTCGGTTTCAATATCGGCACGCAGCGTGGTGACCTCATAGGCCTTGCCGTGGCCGACCGCGGTGACTGTGCCATGCTCGATGCCGGTCGGTACCGTCTTGAAGCCTGCCGCCTCGGCGCGCCGGATGGTTTCCTCGGGCACCGTGGTGGTGGCGATGTCGATGTCGGCGACCGGCTGGCCGATGAGCGCGTTGCGCACCGCACCGCCGGCGACACGCGCCTCCTCGCCGCCATCAGTCAGCGCGGCGAGCAGGCGCTGCAGGTGGCGTTCGCCGAGCCACCCGGCCTTGCCCGCGATCGACACTGGATCGCTCACGAATAGAGCCTTTCATAAAGCGTACGGATGATGCCCGCGGTGACGCCCCAGATGCGCTGGCCGCCATAGGGCATCTCGTAATAGAACCATTCGAGGTCGTTCCACATGCGACTGTCTCTGGTGTGGTTGGCGGGGTCCATCAGAAAGCCCAGCGGCACCTCGAAGACGGCATCGACTTCGTCGGAATTCAGCGTCAGGCTGAAACCGGGCCGCACAATCCCGAGCACCGGGGCGATGCGATAGCCGCTGCCGGAAACGTAGTCCGGCAGACGGCCGATGATCTCGATGTAATCACTATCGAGACCGATCTCCTCGGATGTCTCGCGCAACGCCGCCGCTTCCGGGCTCGCATCGGTTGGATCGATGGTACCACCGGGGAAAGCCACCTGCCCCGAATGGTTGCGAAGCTTTTCCGCCCGCCTGCTCAAAAGGACCGTGGCTTCATGGCCATGATCGACCACCGGGATCAGCACGGCGGCATCGCGCAGCGCCTTGGCCAGCTTCAGCCTGGGATGGCCCGGATTGAAGCGGTGGTCGCCAAAATCGTCGCCGGCATGCGCCAGCGGCTGCGCCGCGACGCGCTGGCGAAACCCGGCAGCGGAAAACGGCAACGGCATCACCTGATCCATCATAGGCGGTCCATCATGCGCTCAGCCGTTTCAGTTTCTCAGCCGGCATGATCGGATAGACCTCGCCTTTGGAACGGACGGCAAACATCGTCTTGCCACCGATGTCGATCTCTTCGCCGTGCTCGACCAGCTCGTACATCACCGGCCGTGCCACCAGCGCCTCCAGCCGCCCGCGCACCAGCACATAAGGCTTCAGGCCACCTGTCTCGTCCTCATCGACGAAGCGCAGCGGGTGTCCCGCCCCAGCCTCTACCACGTCGCCGACATTGGTGCGAAAGGTGACGATTTGTCCGTCGCCGGCGCCCGACACGTCCATCTCGACGGCAATGAAGGGCGCGTCGGCGACGCGGATGCCGACCTTTTCCACCGGCGTCACCAGGTAGGTTCTACCGTCCGCGTCCTTGCGCAGCACTGAGGAAAAAAGCTGCACCAGCGGCATCCGGCCGATCGGCGTTCCCAGATAGAACCAGGTGCCGTCCTGCTTGATTTCCATGTCGAGATCGCCGCAAAATGCCGGATTCCAGCGTTCCACCGGCGCCGGCCCCTTGCCAGCGCGCGTCGCGCGCGAGACCAGCGCCTCCAGCCCGCGCGCCTCGGTCGCGGCTGTCAGCCTCTCTTCACGATAGTCGGCGGCTTCCGTCATGGTCACGAAATAGTCACTGTTGTTCCGCTTGTCAGCCTAAGTCTGTGATTTAAGTTCATTGCAGGCGCCATGCGAGGCCGAATCGCGGCATTCTCTGCGGCACCAAGGTGCCAAGCGGTGTTTCCAACAGAAGGATCGATGCTGCATGAGCGTTATGATCAAGGAAAGCCCGATCAGCGAAAAGGACATGGTGGCGCAGGCCGAGAAAGCGCTGGCCGACATTTCGAGGGTCCGTGACGGCGTCGGCCGGGTCATTTTCGGCCAGGAAAGCGTCGTCGAGCGCACGCTCGTCGCATTGCTGGCCGGCGGCCATGCGCTGCTGGTCGGGGTGCCCGGCCTCGCCAAGACCAAGCTGGTCGAAACGCTGGGCATCGTGCTTGGCCTCGATTCGCGCCGCATCCAGTTCACACCCGACCTGATGCCATCGGATATTCTCGGCTCCGAGGTGATGGAGCAGGATGAATTCGGCAAGCGTTCGTTCCGCTTCATTTCCGGGCCGATCTTTGCGCAACTGCTGATGGCCGACGAGATCAACCGCGCCTCGCCGCGTACCCAGTCGGCGCTGCTGCAGTCGATGCAGGAATACCACGTCACCATTGCCGGCGTGCGCCATGATCTGCCGTCACCGTTCCACGTTCTGGCGACGCAGAACCCGCTGGAGCAGGAAGGCACCTATCCGCTGCCGGAAGCGCAGCTCGACCGCTTCCTGATGCAGGTCGATATCCTCTACCCCGAGATCGAGGCGGAGCGCCGCATCCTGCTGGAAACCACCGGTATCGAGGATGCCAAGGCTGAAAACGTGCTGCAGCCGGCGCGGCTGAAGGACATCCAGACGCTCATCCGCCGTATGCCGGTGCCGGAAAGCGTCGTCGAGGCGATCCTCAAGCTGGTGCGCTCAGCGCGCCCCGGCCAGGGCAACGCCGATACCGACAAGCACGTCGCCTGGGGCCCAGGCCCGCGCGCCAGCCAGGCGCTGACGCTGTGCACCCGCGCCCGCGCCCTCTATGATGGCCGGCTGGCGCCGTCGGTCGACGACGTCCGCGCGCTCGCCGAGCCGGTGCTGCAGCACCGCATGGCGCTGACCTTCGCCGCCCGCGCCGAGGGCACCACGGTTCGCGATGTTGTGGCGAAGCTCGCGAAAGGGATTTGATGGCGCGCATCGGTGAAGCGCAGGCACCGGCAGCGACGCGCGATGCGCTCGCCAGAGGCCGGTTGCGGGCTTCGTTGGTGCCGGACCTACTGGTCGAGGCGCGCCGCATCGTCAACACGGTAATTGCCGGCTGGCATGGCCGCCGCAAGCGCGGTATCGGCGAGAATTTCTGGCAGTTCCGGCCCTATGTCGAAGGCGATTCTTCGCGCATTGACTGGCGCCGTTCCGCCCGCGACGATCACACCTATGTCCGCGACCGTGAATGGGAGGCCGCCCACACGGTGTGGCTGTGGGCCGATCCCTCGCCTTCCATGCTCTACAAATCGACCGGAGCCAGCGTTTCCAAGGAATCGCGCGCCCTGGTGCTGGCGCTGGCCATGGCCGAGCTTTTGTCGCGCAGCGGCGAGCGCATTGCCTGGCCGGGCCTGACCGACCCGTTCACCGCCCGCAATGGCGCCGAGCGCATCGCGGCGCAACTGATGCACGCCGGCGACCTGCCGGCAAAGCCCGACCTATCCGGCATTCGCCGGTTCTGCGACATCGTCCTCGTCAGCGATTTCCTCGACCCGGTCGAGGACACCATTGCGTGGCTGGACGTGCTCGCCCGCCACGGCGTGCGCGCCCATCTGGTCGAGGTCGCCGATCCGGCCGAGGAAAGCTTCCCCTATGCCGGGCGCACCGAATTCACCGATCCTGAGACCGGCGACAAGCTGACCGCCGGCCGCGCCGAAATGCTGGGCGAGGAATATCGCCTGCTTTATGCCGCTCGCCGCCAGGAATTGGCCGCGTGGTGCAAACGGCTTGGCTGGAGCTTTACCGTCAATCATACCGACCGTCTTGCCTCCGAGGCGCTGGTGCGCATCCACATGGCGATGACCGGCGAAGGCGCCTTTGCCGGGAGGGCTCGCGCATGAGTTGGCTGCCGCTCTCTTTCGGGGCGCCGATGGTGCTGTGGGGCCTGCTGGCGCTGCCGGTGATCTGGTGGCTTCTGCGGCTGACCCCGCCAAGGCCGCAAACCGAGGTGTTTCCGCCGCTCAGGATTCTCGCCCGCGTGCGGAGGCGCGAAGAAACGCCGCAGCAAAGCCCTTGGTGGCTGACGCTGCTCAGGCTGCTGATGGCCGCGCTTATCGTGGCAGCACTTGCCGAACCGGTCTTCAACCCGCGCGAAAAGCTGCCGGCCGAGGGCGCCGCCCTGGCGCTGGTGATCGACAATGACTGGGCAAGTGCCGCCGACTGGGGCAAGCGCGTCGCCACCGCCGAGCGGCTGATCGCCGATGCCAATTCGAACGGCGTGCCGGTGCTCATCGCTTTCACCGCCGAGAAGCCGAATGCCGAGATCGGTCCCTTCGATGCCGCTGCCGCGCTCGACCGGCTGCGCGCGGCAAAGCCGCGGCCGATCCCGACCGACCGCCCCGCCGTCTATGCCCGCGTAGCGTCAGCCTTGGAGTCGCTGCCTGGCGCCAGCGTCGCGGTGCTCGCCGATGGTCTGGCGGCGCAAGGCGACGAAGCCGCGTTCAACACGCTGTTGTCGAAGAACGCAGCACGGGTCGTCTGGGCCGTCTCCGACCGGCTGTCGCTGACCGGTCTGACCGGCGCCGACAACCAGGTCGACGGCTTCGCCCTGACCGCCATCCGCGCACCGGGCGATCCGGCACCTGCACAGGTGACGGCCGGCGCCTTCGACGACAAGGGCCGCCGCATCGCCGACGCGACGCTGACCTTTGCCCCGGGCGGATCCACCGCAACCGGCACGATGGCGGTGCCGTTCGAACTGCGCAACGACTTCGCCTACGTCGCGCTCGATGGCGAGCGCCAGGCCGGTGCCGTCCGCGTGCTCGATGAGAGCTCAAAACGCCGCCGCGTCGGGCTGTTGTCGCAGGCCGAGGCCGACCAGGCGCAACCGCTGCTGTCGCCGCTCTACTACATCCGCCGCGCCCTGCAGCCGTTCGCCGATCTGGTCGAGCCGTCGAGCGTCGATCTCGCCGACGCGATCCCGCAACTGCTCGACCAGAAGCCGGCGATGATCGTCATGGCCGATGTCGGCACCATTCCGGAACAAGCGCGGCAAAGGCTGGTTGACTGGGTCGACAAGGGCGGCACGCTGGTGCGTTTTGCCGGTTCGCGGCTGGCCGCCGCCGGCAATGACGACGATCTGCTGCCTGTCCGGCTGCGCACAGGCGAGCGCTCGCTTGGCGGCGCACTATCATGGACGGCGCCGCAGCCGGTCACCGAATTCCCGAAAACCGGCCCCTTCGCCGACCTCGCGCCGCCCAGCGAGGTCACAGTCACCAGGCAGGTGCTGGCCGAACCGACGCCCGACATGGTCGAGCGCACCTGGGCCACGCTTGCCGACGGCACGCCGCTGGTGACTGGTATGAAGAAGGACAAGGGTACCCTCGTGCTGTTCCACGTCACCCCCGAGGCGACATGGTCCAACCTGCCGATCTCCGGCAGCTTCGTCGAGATGCTGCGGCGCATCGTGCAACTGTCGCGCAACCAGGGCGCGGCTGTCGCCAATGCCGAGGCCGCCGCCACGTCGCTGGCACCCTATCGTATGATCGCCGCCGACGGCACGCTGGTGCCGCCGACGCCGGATGCCAGGCCGCTGGTGCCCGGCGCCGGCCCGCTGCCGGTGACGCTGGAAAATCCGCCCGGCCTCTACGGCTCCGAGACAGGAGTGTTCGCTCACAATCTGCTCGGCGGCGACAGCGCATTCACGCCGCTGGCCCGGCCTGAAATCACGGTGCCGGTCACCACCATCCAGTATGCCTTCGACGAGCAGCACAACCTCAAAGGTCCGCTTGTCACGGCCGCCCTGGTGCTGATGGTGCTCGACACGCTTGCCGTATTCTGGATGGGCGGCCTGTTGTCGCGCCGGCCGCGCCGTGCCGGCGCTGCGGCGACGGCAGCCGTCCTGCTGATTGCGCTCGGCGCCTTGATTGGCCACGCGGACGTCGCGCGCGCCGACGACGCCAAACCGGGAGATACGGAGGCGATCGGGGACATTTCAAAGACCCGGATCGCCTACGTGCTGACCGGCGAGCCGGGTGTCGATTCGATCAGCCGCGCCGGGCTCGAAGGCCTGACCCGCTTTCTTATCGAAAAAACCGCGCTCGAACCCGGAGCACCGGCCGGCGTCGACATCTCGAAGGACGAACTTTCCTTCTATCCGCTGATCTACTGGCCGATCGATCCCTCGGCCCCGCTGCCCAGCGAGGCCGCCATCGCCCGCATCGACGCCTACATGCAGCAGGGCGGAACGGTCTTGTTCGACACCCGCGACCAGTTCGCCAATGGCATTGGTGCGGATTCGACCAGCCCGGCGACGGAGCGGCTGCGCGACATCCTCGGCAACCTCAACGTGCCACCGCTGGAGCCGGTGCCGTCGGACCACGTGCTGACCAAATCCTTCTACATCCTTCCGGAGTTTCCTGGCCGTTTTGCCGGCAGCCCGCTTTGGGTCGAGGCATCGCTCGAAGCCAGCAACACCGAGAACCGCCCGGTGCGCACCGGCGACGGCGTTTCGCCGATCATGATCACCGCCAATGATTTCGCCGGCGCTTGGGCCGTCGACGAGAATGGCGACCCGCTATTGCCGACGGTGCCTTCGGATCCGATGCAGCGCATCTATGCGCTGCGTGCCGGCGTCAACATCATGATGTACATGCTGACCGGCAACTACAAATCCGATCAGGTGCACGTCCCGGTGCTGCTCGAACGGCTGGGGCAATAGACCATGAACTGGTCGCTCTCCTTCGAACCGCTCATCACCTGGCCACTGCTCGCAGTGGTTCTGGTACCGCTGCTGCTGCTGGCGCTGGTCGGCCTTTGGTTTCGCCAGCGCGGCGCGGTCTTCCGCCTGGCAGCCCTGATTGCCCTGGCTGCGGCGCTGCTCAATCCGGTGTTCCTCGACGAAGAACGTGAGCCGCTGAAAAGCATCGTCGCCGTGGTCGTCGATCGCAGCCAGAGCCAGGATATCGGCGACCGCACCAAGCAGACCGACGCGGCGTTGGCCGGGCTTCAGCAGCGTCTCGGCCGCTTCAAGCAGTTCGACATCCGTGTCGTCGAAGCCGGCAAGTCCGAAGCCGCTGACGAGCGCACCGAGACGCGGTTGTTTTCCTCGCTCGAAAATGCTTTCCGCGACGTGCCGCCATCGCGCATCGGCGGCGCCATCATGATCACCGATGGCGAGGTGCATGACGCGCCGCCCGGCGCACCCGATTTCAATGCCCCGCTGCACGCGCTGATTACCGGCAACGAGCATGAGAAGGACCGCCGCATCCGCTTCGAGAATGCGCCGCGCTTCGGCCTCGTTGGCAAGCCGCTCGACATGACCTATCGCGTCATCGCCACCAACAACGAAACCGGCCCGGTCGATGTCCGCGTATCGGTCAACGGCGAGCAGGTATCGGTCGAGCACGCCAACATCGGCCAGGCGATGCCGCTGCAGGTGACCATTCCCAGCGCCGGGCGCAACATCGTCGAACTCGCCATCAACCACGAGCCGGGCGAACTCACCGACACCAACAACCGCGCCATCGCGCTGATCGACGGCATCCGCGAAAATCTGCGCGTGCTGCTTGTTTCCGGCGAACCGCATGCCGGCGAGCGCACCTGGCGCAATTTGCTGAAATCCGACGCTTCGGTCGACCTCGTGCACTTCACCATCCTGCGCCCGCCGGAAAAGCAGGACGGCACGCCGATCAACGAATTGTCGCTGATCGCCTTCCCGACGCGCGAGCTGTTCGTCGAGAAGATCAAGGATTTCGACCTGATCATCTTCGACCGCTATCAGCACCGCGACGTACTGCCGATCCTCTATTACGACTATATCTCCGAATATGTCGAAAAGGGCGGCGCGCTGCTGATCGCGGCAGGCCCCGAATATGCCGGCGAAAGCTCGATCGCCCGCACGCCGCTGATGTCGGCGCTGCCGGCAATGCCGACCGGCGAGGTCATCGACAAGGCCTTCTATCCGCGCCTCACCGATACCGGCCAGCGTCATCCGGTAACGCGCGGGCTCGACGGCTCCGCGACCGAGCCGCCGCACTGGAGCCGCTGGTTCCGCACCATCGGCGTCGAGAACCCCGAGGGCGAGGTGGTGATGAAGGGCGCCGACAACCGGCCGCTGCTGCTGCTCGACCGCAAGGGCGAAGGCCGCGTCGGCATGCTTCTGTCCGACCAGGGCTGGCTGTGGGCGCGCGGCTTCGAGGGCGGCGGCCCCCATGTCCAGCTTTACCGGCGCATCGCCCACTGGCTGATGAAGGAGCCCGAACTCGAGGAAGAGCGGCTGACCGCCGACGGCCGCGGCATGGTGCTTGAAATCCGCCGCCAGACGATGAGCGACGACCCCGGCCCGGCGCAAGTCATCACGCCGTCCGGCAAGGCACTGATCGTCAGGCTCGAGAAATCCGAACCAGGCGTCTTCCTCGGCAGCGTCGAGACCAACGAAATCGGTCTCTATCAGGTCGGCAATGGCGACCTGACGGCATTGGCCCATGTCGGGCCGGTCAACGCCCCGGAATTCACCGACGTCGTCTCCACCGAGAACCAGCTGAAACCACCGGCTGAGGCAACCGGCGGCAGCGTTCGCCGGCTGGCGCCGGCCTCAGCACTTGGCACTCTCACCAGCACCGTCACGCTGCCATCCGTAGTCCCGGTCCGTTCCTCGGGCGCTGCCTCCGGCGATGACTGGATCGGCCTGCGCACCACCGACGACAGCGTACTCAAGGCCGTCTCGCGCGTGCCGCTGTTCGGCGGCTTCCTCGGCCTCGGCCTGCTGCTTCTGGCGATGGGCTCGATGTGGTACCGCGAAGGGCGGTAGCTCCCTTCTCTCTCGCTGCAAACGGGGCGGGGAGCCGCCCTACTCCTCCGGCTCCGTCGTGAACATCAGCGGGTAGCCCTTGGCCTTGCCGGCATCGGTTGCCCGCGCCGCCTTGGTCTCGGCGACATCCCTGGTGAAGACGGCGACAACGCAGACGCCGCGCCGGTGCGCGGTGATCATTATCCTATGCGCCTGGTCTTCGCTGAGCTTGAACTCGGACTTCAGCACCGTCACGACGAACTCGCGCGGCGTGAAATCGTCATTGACCAGGATGACCTTGTAGAGCTTCGGCCGTTCGACCTTCGGCTTCGTGCTGGTACGGGGTTTTGTCGTGATTTCAGGCATTGGACCGGCAATTGCGTACGACAGCTTTGCGGTCATTTTGACATGGGCAAAAGCGGTCGTCCATTCAACCGCGCGCGATCGGCTTGCCGGCGAGCGCAGTTCACAAATCCGTGCCTATGTGGGAACTGCCGGCTGGCGTTCACCTGGGCGGTGTGGGCAGGGACTGATCCTATTGTATGCACGCAACAAAAAAGACGACCGCTCCAGGCAAATCGCAACTGGAGCGGTCTTCTCATAGGGTAGAAAGATGTCGCTTGATCAGGCCTTCGGAGCTGCCTTGACCGCGTGCTTCTTGTGCTTCTTGACGGTCTTCTTGGCAGCGACCTTCTTCACGGCCTTGGCCGGCGCAGCGGTCGTCGTTGTCGTCGCAGCCGGGGTGGTGGTCGCGGCATTGGCGCTGCTGGCGCCGAGAACCGGCATCGAGACGGCCAGCGCGATGGCGAGACCGAGGGCGGAGAGGAGGGACTTTTTCATGGCTTCACTTCCTTTTTGTGCAGATCGGATTGAGTGTCACTGAACGGGATCGATCGGTGTCACTCCAAGCAGCTTCAAAGCGTTCGCGAGCATCCGGATTCCCTGTGCCTGTTTCTTGTTGGCGCAGAACCGGTTTCCCTTTCTTTGAAGTGCTTTCGCAGCGGTGACCTGCGTTGCCGCGGCATGGGTTTCGAGGGCTTCGTCAAACTGGCGGTTCAGATCGATGCAACGCTCGCTGCGGGTGGTCGCCACCTTTGCATCGGCCGCCTTTGCATTGGCCACCTTCGCATCGGCCAGTTTTGCATCGGCATGTTCGACCGCGGCCGTGACGAGCGAAATGGAAAGCAACGCACCCATCAGACTGATCGAGAACCTTTGCATTGGTCTGTCCGTAATCCCGTAACGCGTGTCGCAGCCGATGACCTGACCGCCACGGCACCACTTATGCCTTTGATTTTTTTCGGCAGTTTTTCCGGATTGTAGAATTTTGTTTCTGGATTGTTTCTGGGCAGCCCGGATCGGGCAGCCGATCTCCACTGGCCAACTTATGGCCTGAATTCTATCGTCTGGCTGACGGCCGAAGCAGCGCTTGGGCGATCCACAAATGACAGGTTCCCGGTGAAATCCGACCCCCACATACTGATCGTCGACGACGACAAGGGCATTCGCGACCTCCTTCAGGAATTTTTCCAGAAGCGAGGGCTGCATACATCGATCGCCGCCGACGGCACCGAGATGGAGACCATCCTGCGCCGCGCCCAGGTCGACCTGATTGTCCTGGACGTCATGCTGCCCGGCAAGAGCGGGCTGGAGCTCTGCCGCGAGTTGCGCGCCAATTATTCGACGCCGATCATCATGCTGACCGCGGTTACCGAAACTACCGACCGCGTGGTTGGCCTAGAGATGGGCGCCGACGACTACGTGCCGAAACCCTTCGATCCGCGCGAGTTGCTCGCACGCATTCGTGCCGTCTTGAGACGCAATGGCGCCGCCGAACCGCGACGCGCCGCCTCGCGGCAGATCTACCATTTCGCCGGCTGGACGATGGACTGTTCGCGCCGCCGGCTGATGGCGCCCGGCGACGTCAGGATCGAGCTGACGATGGCCGAATTCAATCTCCTGCAGACCTTCGTCAAGAGCGCGCAGCGCGTACTGAGCCGCGAGCAGCTGATCGAGCTGTCCGGCGGCGACAGCGGCTACAGCTTCGACCGCAGTGTCGACATTCTGGTCAGTCGGCTGCGGCGCAAGATGGAGGACGACCCGAAAACGCCGAAGCTGATCTTGACGGTGCGCAGCGGCGGCTACCAGTTCCTGCCTGAGACGACCGCCGAATGAGACGCATCCTGCCGCAAACGCTGCCGGTCTGGGTGCTGCTCATCGTCATCGCCGGCCTGCTGATCAGCCAGATCGCGACCCTCTACATCGTTTCGCGCGACCGTGCCGCCGCCAATGACGTCGTCGATCTCTACCGGCTGAACGACCGCGCCTTCTCGCTGGTACAGCTGATGCATGACGCCACCCCCGAACAGCGCAAGGCGACGGCCTCCGGCCTGTTCAACGCCACTTATGCGCTCACCGTTTCCAACACGCCCGCCGTTACTTCCTCGATAGCCGGCGACGACGAGCTGGCCGAATTGGAGGACATATTGGTCGGCCGGCTATCGAAGTTCGGCATCACCGACGCGCGGGTCCGCCGCGACCCGGCAACGCACGAAGCCGACGCTCCCGGCGGGACGGTCGCCGGTCCCGATATTGGCCAGGTCGAGCGCGACCTGCTGGTGCTGGCCGCCGATTTCGCCCAGAGCGACAAGCTGACGGCTTCGCTTCGCTTTGCCGACGGCCAATGGCTGAACTTCACCGAGCCGAACACGCCGGCCGGGCCGATACTGAGCTTCGATAGCCTGCCGCTCTATGCCTTGATCGCCGGGCTGGTGGTGGCTTCCTCGATCTGGTCGCTGCGCCGGCTGACGGCGCCCTACCGGATGATGGAGACCGCGGTGAAGCGGATCGGCGAGGACCTGAAGAGCCCGCCGATCGCCGAGAGCGGCAGCCGCGAGGTGCGTACCGCGGCAAAGGCGGTCAATGCCATGCAGGCAAGACTGCGCGCCTACGTCGAGGACCGCGAGCATCTTGCCGCCGCACTGGCGCACGACCTGCGCACGCCGCTGACCAGGATGCGGCTGCGCCTCGAACTGCTGAGGAATTCGACCGTGCGCGCCGCACTGGCGCACGACCTCGCCGACATCGAAGGCATTGCCAGCTCGGTCATCGACTTCGCCACTTTCGAGGTGACCGAGGAGAAGAGCGAGAGGGTCGATTTCTGGTCGCTGGTAGAATCGATCGCCGACGGCTTCGACGAGGTCTCCTTCGACAATGAGGACGCGCGCTCGCGCGGCCTGATCTGCGTCGCGCGGCCGGTCGCGCTACGGCGCTGTGTCACCAACCTCGTCCAGAACGCGGTGACCTATGGCAAGAGGGCGCATCTCAGCCTGCGTCAATCAGGCAAGACAATCACGCTGGCGATCCATGACGAGGGTCCGGGCATACCGCAAGCCGAGCTCGACGCCGTGTTCGGCTCGTTCGTGCGCCTGGAACAGTCGCGCAACCGTCAGACCGGCGGCCTCGGCCTCGGCTTGACCATCGCCCGCAACATCGCCCGTAGCGCCGGCGGCGAAGTCAGCCTGTCCAACCATCCCGATGGCGGCCTGATGACGGAGCTGCGCCTGCCGCTGGCGGTTTAGCTTGCGGTATCGGGCTAAACCGGCGTTCCTTCGCGCCCCCTCTGTTCTGCTGGACACCTCCTCCACAGGTGGGGAGATTGGCCGTCGTCGCCGATTTCGCCAATTACAAACGTTGGAATGTGAGAGCCGTCCGCGAAACCGCCGATCTCCCCCAAAGTGGGAGAGATGTCCGACAGGACAGAGGGGGGCGCGACAGAACTCGGCGTTTGGTCTTGGTTCTCTCCCCAAGGAGAAAAACTATCTTCGCAGCACCGCGCTCAGCACATCCCTGACGCCGATGGCGCCGACGAAGCGCGACTGGTCGTCGAACAGCGCCACCGGTGCGGTCTGCGAGCGATGCATGGCCAGCATCACGGTCTTCAGCGAGGTGCCGGGATTGGCCCAGAATACCTGAGCCGTCTCCTCCGGCTGGGCTTCGACATCGGCGCAGGACACCCAGACCGCCGGCTTGCCGTCGCGCTCGGCCGCCGCCACCAGCCCATGCTCGTCGATCTTGAAACGCGTCGTCCTGCGCCGGTCGAGCCACACCCAGCCGTTCTCGCCGTGTTCGAGGTCGCGGCGGTCGCGCATGACGTTCCACGCGGTCAGCACCGAGAGCGGGTTCACATTGGCGATGAAGTCGCGGACATAGTCGTTGGCGGGCCGCAGCACGATGTCTTCCGGCGCGCCGGTTTGCACGATGCGCCCGCCTTCCATGATGGTGATATGGGTGCCGATCTTCAGCGCCTCCTCGAGGTCGTGGCTGACGAAGATGATGGTCTTCTTCAGCTCGGCCTGGAGCTGCAGCAACTCGTCCTGCAGCTTGGTCCGGATCAGCGGATCGAGCGCCGAGAACGGCTCGTCCATGAGCAGGATCGGCGCCTCGGTGGCAAAGGCGCGCGCCAGGCCGACGCGCTGCTGCATGCCGCCGGAAAGCTCATGCGCATATTTCTTCGACCACTGGTCGAGGTGAACCAGCTTCAGTTGCCTGTTCACCCGCTCCTTGCGCTCGGCTTCGGGTACGCCGGCGAGCTCGAGGCCAAGGCCGACATTCTCCTCCACCGTGCGCCACGGCAGCAGGCCGAACTGCTGGAACACCATCGCCACCTGCTTCTGCCGCAGCCGCCGAAGCGTCGCCTCGTCGCAGGTGACGACGTCGACCGTACCGTCGCCGTCCTTGACCAGCACCTGGCCGCGCGAGACGACGTTCAGCCGGTTGACGGCTCTGAGCAGCGTCGATTTGCCGGAGCCGGAAAGCCCCATCAGCACCGAGATCTCGCCCTCGTTCACGGTGAGGCTGGCGCCGGCGCAGCCCAGTACGTTGCCGGTTTTTTCGAGGATCTCGGCTCGGGTGGCACCACTGTCGATCAGCGCCAGCGAGCCTGCCTGGTCGGCGCCGAAGACGATGTCGACATTCCTGAAATCGACGGCGACGGTCATTTCTTGCCTCCCACGCCGATGCGCGTCATCCGGTCGAGCACGATGGCGAGCACGACGATGGCCAGCCCTGCCTCAAGCCCGAGGTCGATCCTGCGCGAACCGAGCGCCCGGTTGATTTCCGTACCGAGGCCGCCGGCGCCGATCAGGGCGGCGAACACCACCATCGACAGCGACAGCATGATCGACTGGGTCAGCCCAGCCATGATGGTCGGCAGCGCCGAAGGCAGCTCGACCTTCCACAGCAGCTGGCGCTTGGTGGCGCCGAACGCCTCGCCCGCCTCGACGATCGATTTCGGCACCGAGGTGACGCCGAGATGGGTGAGCCGAACCGAGGTCGGGATGACGAAGATGATGGTGACGATCAGGCCGGGCGCGTTGCCGAGGCCGAACAGGGTCAGCACCGGGATCAGGTAGACGAAGGTCGGCAATGTCTGCATCAGGTCGAGCACCGGCAGCATGACGCGATACACCTTCGGCTTGTGCGCGGCCCAGATGCCGAGCGGCACGCCGATGGCCATCGACACGGCGGCGGCGGCGACCACTAGCACCAGCGTCTCCACCGTCTGCTTCCACAGGTTCTGGTTGAGGATGAATAGCAATCCGATGAATACCGCCAAAGCCAGGCCTTTCGAGCGCTGCAGGAAATAGGCGAGCAGAGCGATCAGCGCGATCAGCAGAACCGGCGGCAGCAACAGCAGCCCGTCGACGATGCCGTCGAGCAGGAAGTTGAGGCTGTTGGAAAAAGCCCTGAAGATGGTGTCGAAATTGTCGGTGAGAAAGCCGAAAAACGCCTTCCCCCATGCCCCGATGGGAATCTTGTAACTGACCAGGAATTTGGAGATCGGATCCATCTAGCCCCTCTTCTGCCGGCGCCGTCCTTCGCCGGACGGTCATCTTGTCACAGGATACGAAAAAGGGCAGCCATTTCTACCGTGGCTGCCCCTTGTCTCGTCATGCCAGATGGTCGGGTCAGCTTCCGAGCGCCGTTTTCACCGCAGCCGCCGCATCGCCGCCGTCGAAGGTGGTGACGCCGGCGATCCAGGGAGCGACCGCGTCCGGGTGCTTCTTCAGCCAGTCGGTCGCGACCGTATTGGCATCGCCGCCCTTCAGGATCGCGTCCATCATCTCGCCTTCCATGTCCAGGTTGAACTTCAGATTGGCGATGAACTTGCCGGCGTTCGGGCATTCGCTCATGTAACCCTTGCGTACATTGGTATGCACGGTGGCAGCACCAAAGCCGCTATCGCCCATCCCCTCGAGATAGGTGATCTTCATGGCGCCCATCACCGGATGCGGCGTCCAGCCGAGGAAGGCGATCCATTCATTGTTCTTCATCGACTGCTCGGCCTGGGTGAGCATGCCGGCCTCGGAAGATTCGACCAGTTCGAAGCCTTCGAGATTGGTCTTCGGATCCTTGATCATGTCGAGGATGATGCGGTTGCCGTCATTGCCGGCCTCGATGCCGTAGATCTTGCCGTCAAACTTGTCCTTGAACTTGCCGAGATCGGTCAGCGTCTTGACACCGGCATCGGCGACATAGGTCGGAACGACGATGCCGTAGCCGGCACCGCTGAGATTTTCGCTGACGGTCTCGACCGAGCCTTCGGCGGCATAGTCCTTGATGTCGTTGGTCATCGACGGCATCCAGTTTCCGAGGAACACGTCGAGGTCTTTGTTCTTCAGCGACGCATAGGTCACCGGCACCGAAAGCTGGATCACCTGCGGCTCGTAGCCCAGCGCCGTGAGCAGCACCGAGGCGACGCCGGTGGTCGCCTGGATGTCGGTCCAGCCGACATCGGACAGCCGCACCGTCTTGCAGCTTTCCGGATCGCCGGCGAAGGCCCCAGTCGTGGATAGAAAAGCCGCCAGGCCGAGGCCGGCGACGAATGAACTCATACGCGACATGAAAATTCTCCCATTTCAGTTCTCGGTGAAGCGAAGCGACGGTTTATCTCCGCCTTTGTTCCGTCAGCCAAACATCATTCTGCTGCGGTTTCAAGCACTAAGGCAATCACGAACAACGGCGCAGGCTGGCCGATCAGCGACACGCCCGCCGCTTTCCGGATGGAAGTCGCCTTTTCCCGGTGGAATGTAGGCGCTCCCCCTCCCCGCTTTGTTGCAACTCGGCTTAAAAGGACGGTATGGCCAAGCTGTACTTCCATTATGCGACGATGAATGCCGGCAAGACGACGATGCTGTTGCAGGCCTCGTACAATTACCGCGAGCGCGGCATGACGACGATGCTGTTCATCGCCGGCCACTACCGCAAGGGCGATACCGGGCTGATCTCGTCGCGCATCGGCCTGGAGACGGAAGCCGAGATGTTCCGCGACGGCGACGACCTGTTCGCCCGGGTCGCCGAGCATCACGACCACGCCACGGTCCATTGCGTCTTCGTCGATGAGGCGCAGTTCCTCGAAGAGGAGCAAGTCTGGCAACTCGCCCGCATCGCCGACCGGCTGAACATCCCGGTCATGTGCTACGGCCTGCGCACCGATTTCCAGGGCAAGCTGTTTTCCGGATCGCGCACCCTGCTGGCAATCGCCGACGACCTGCGCGAGGTGCGCACCATCTGCCGTTGCGGCCGTAAGGCGACAATGGTGGTGCGCCTCGGCGCCGACGGCAAGGTGGCGAAACAGGGCGAACAGGTGGCGATCGGCAAGGATGTGTACGTCTCGCTCTGCCGCCGCCATTGGGAAGAGGAAATGGGCCGCACCGTGCCCGACGATTTCATCGGCTTCACCAAAACCTGACCAGCGCTATTGCTTTCATCCGACCTCCCGGCCGACATTCGTTCGCCAATCGCGCCATCGTGCGGCGCTTGTTTAAGGCCTGCTTGCTATTTCAGAACCTCTCAGCCAGAGCCGTCGGGGAGTTCCCATGCTTCGAGCCATTTCGTCTGCAACTGCTTTCCTCATCGCCGGCGCTCTTGCCGCGCATGCCGACGGCGATGCCGCTCTCGGCAAGAAAGTCTTCAACAGATGCATCGCCTGTCATGAGGCCACGAGCGATCACGACAAGGTCGGCCCGCATCTGCTGGGTGTCGTCGGCCGCACCGCCGGCACCGCGGACAGTTATCTCAGCCGCTACTCGCAGGGGATGAAGGACGCCGGCGCCGCCGGCCTGGTCTGGGACGAAGCAAACCTCGCCGAATACCTGCGCGCGCCGCGGCAGAAGGTCCCCGGCAACAAAATGGCCTTCTCCGGCCTGACCAGCGACGACGACATCGCCAATGTCATCGCCTACCTCAAGGCCGATCCCAAGCCCTGAGCGTCGCTCCCGACCTAAAGTCCAGCCGCGGTTGAAGCGGTGTCTGACCGGAGGGCAGTTACACCGTAATCATTGCCTGACTATCCTCCGGTCGGCCTCCTGAAATTCTTTTGTTTTCCTGTAATCCCATGTCTTCCGTCTTTCATTCGCCAAACCCGGCACATATATTCGCGGCGGTTTGCGAAACGAAACCGATGCCGAAGCGGGAGGCCCCAATGGCGACATTGCAGAATTTCGACGCCGAGATTGCCAAGACCAAGCAGGTCGTTGAGGACATGCGCGCCAAGATCGAGCAGTCCGGTACTGTGCTCGACACGCTCGCCACCGCCGACAAGAAGATCGGCGACGCCAATTTCGACATCGAGAATGCCCGCATTGAGGATGTGCTGAAGCAGCAGAAGGTGATGGAAGGCAATATCGCCGACCTGATCATCGGCCTCGAGGACGCCACCAACGTCTTCGGCGCCGAATTCGAGAGCATGAAGAACTACACCGGCTGGGAAAATTTCGTCGGTGTCTTCTCCAGCCAGCGCAAGCAGCGCCTGCGCACCGACCGCGTCCGCAACATGTCGCTGGCCGGCAATCTGCAGGAGCTGCTGGCGAAATCCGACACCATCGTCGGCATCCTCAAGGCGCAGAAGCAGGTTCTCGACACGCGCTACAAGACCTCCGAGGCCAGCCTGTCGCAGGTGATCGAGCGCCGCAAGACCACCATGTCCAATCTCGAGACCGTGCAGAAACGCATCGAAGAACTCAACCCGATGCTGCTCGACATCGAGAACAAGATCGCCGCCTCGACCAGCCAGAAGGAGCGCACCCAGCTGGAAGGCGAACGCTCGAAACTAGCCACGGAATACAACGAGAAGCAGGCCAAGGAGCAGGAATTGCTGGCCGAAAGCCAGACGCTGGAGCGCTACACCTCGATGTTCCAGACCTTCGTCGATTCCCTCAACAACCAGATCGCGGCGCAATCGACGCTGATCAACAAACTGACCATCGATACCGAGCAGCGCATCGTTCTGTACAAGGCGCTGGAAGATTCGCTGAAGACCGCCGCCCAACAGGATGTCGCCCACAAGATCAACACGCTGGGCAGCCAGGTCGACAACACCGCCGAAGAGACCATGGCCGGCATTGGTGCCGCCTCGCAAAAGCACATCGGCGATCTGCTTGAAATGCACGAGAAAAACATGGTCGCCACCGCCGACATCCAGCGCCGCAAGAAGCTCGCCGACGATGCCTTCGCCCGCCGCTTCGACGATGTGATGAAGAAGCACAATTCGGCAAATTACGTGCAGTCGTAATTGCTGCACGTGCACTGCTCCCAAGGGCTGGCAGCATGACCCCCGAAAACGAAGCTGCGGCGCGCTATTTCTCGGCGATCACGGCGGCACTTGGCGGCCTCGAAGTGTTCATGCGCGACGATCGCTCGCCGCTCTATCGGCACGGCATCGTCGCCAAGGTCGTCGCCGAATATATTGCGCGGCTCGACAAGTCGTTCTCGTGCTGGCGCAACCGGCTGGGCTTCACGGAGACATTCCGCATCTCGCGCGCCGAAAGCGGTTTCCCGGTCTTCCAGAACCTGCTCGAGTTGGAGAACGACCGGCTGCAGGCCGATGCGCGACTCGCCGTCATCCCTTCGGCCAGCGAGCTGCGCGAGGAAATGGCGGACTTCATCCTGCGCCACAAGGAATTCCCCGAAGCGCTGCAGAAGTCGATGGCCGAGCGGCTTTACCTCGAGGACGTCAAGAGCGAGACCACCTTCGGCCCGTTCACGCTGGCCCAGACGGTCAAGGTGTCGGTCAATCCGAAGACGTTGCGCCCCTATTATCTGGTCCACTGGGCGTGCTTCGACGGCAGCGCCAACCTGCCGCTTGTCTATATGGTGACGGTTGAGGATTCCTCGGACGACATGATCCGGCAGCTTGTCGACTCCAGCGGCAAACTTAATGAGAGGGTCGACATTCCGCTGCCGGTCGACGGCTTGCTCAATCCCGAGCTTGCCCACCGTTTCGACGATTTCACCGAGAAGAATTGCGCCTACGCGCTGTCGCCGGCGACCATCGCGGTCAACCTCGACAATGATTTCGAGCCGCTGCATCCCAAGCAACTGCGTCGCGTCGTGCTCGGCCCGTTCTATTCTGCAGGGATTACCGACAACAATTCGACGGTGAGCGAAGTGCTGGCCAAGGTGCGCAAGCCGGAAAACGCCTGGCTGCTGACCTGGACCATCCAGGAGGTCTTTTCCAAGGCCGAAAAGCCAGGCCGCAAGGGGCTGTTTTCGAGCGAAAAGACGACACAGGAATTCTTCATCAATACCGACGATCTCGAGGCCGCGCGGCAAGGCGTGTCCAACTACGAGAACCATGCGCTGATTCCGCACGAGGCCTATCAGGCGCTCTATGCCGCCGGCGAGGCGCAGAAGATCTTTTCGGGCTACAAGGTCCACATCCTGTCCAAAGGGCAGGTCATCAGCGACGTCTGACCGTCAAATCGCGGAGCATCCTCCATGGACACCGGCCTGACCACCATCCCGGAAGCGGCAATTGAAAAGCACCGTGCCACTGCGCAAAGTTTCATCACCCGCATCGTCGTGCTGGAGGACCCATCGCGCGAGTCCGGCACCGCGCTTGCCGGCACCAACCGCCGCTTCGTCTCTACCGTCTCGGTCGGCTCGGTGCGCCGCACGCGCGAGGTCGAGCTCTCCAAAACCGTCGCCGCCGTCCATTCCGACGACCAGTTGCTGACCATCCCGCAGCACACGCTGTTGTTTCGCGCCCGGCGCGGCACAGCGATAGCGCTGGCCATATCGGATGTCTTCGCCGAGGGCTCGGACCTCGAAAGTCTGCAGGCGAAAAACGCCCGCGCGCCGCTCGAAGGCGATGAAGCTGCCACCTTCAAGAAGCTGCTGTCGGCCTCTGCCTACATCTCCGCCTTCAGCCTTGCCTCCTATTTGTTCCGGCTGATCGACAGCGACGGCGAGGCGCCGAACGACACGCCCGAGCCGGACTTTCTGTTCGACACGCCACAGGATGCGGTGAAGTCGATCGTGGCCGGGCTCGACAGGGCGATAGCAGGTTCGAAGGATGATGCCGACCTGATGACCCGCGCCCGCGCCTTTGCCCGCGTCGCCATCGACGGGCTGTTGGCGCGAAAGGGCCGCTTCGACGGCATCGGCCCGTTCGAGAACGCGCATATCCGCATCGACGTCGACGATTTTACCCTTGACGGCTTCGACGTCGCGCCGGGTAAGCGGGCAAAGCCGCTGGTGATGACCTTCAAAAAACCGGAAGAGGTCGTCGGCAACCACATCGCCAAATACCAGTCAGTCAAGCTTGCCAAGATGCTGATGGCCTACGACTTCGAGCGCGAGCTGAACCCGTTCGTCGAGCTCGGCGGCTTCCTGTTCACCTTTATCGGCGATGGCGCGCCCGGCACCGGCAAGACAACCTTGATCCAGATGATCGCCGGTCTTCTCAATGGTTATTGCCAGGTCGCCGGCTATCCCTTCGCCTACGAGAATTTCGGCGTCGACCAGATCTCCTCCTACCAGGGCAAGTCGGGCCAGAACTGCCGACAGTTCATCAACAATGTGCTGAACCCGCGCGTCATCGGCTTCGGCACCATCGACGATATCGACCAGGTGGCGGCACGCCGGTCCGACGACCGCGCCTCGGCCGGCCAGCAGGAAATCACCGGTGTGCTTATGGACGCCTTTGGAGGTGCGGCGACCGTGGTGCGCGGCAATTGCTCGTTCGGCATGTTTTCCAACTATCCCGAGAACGTCGACGACGCATTGCGCCAGCGCGCCGGCGCGCGTTGGCTGGTCGATGGCCCGCAGAGCCGCGACGACTACATCGACATTTTCGTCCTGCTCGCCGGCAAGAACCACAAGATCCCGCTCGGCGAGCACAAGCTCTACGCTGCCCAGGAAATCCAGCGCGCGGTGATGGAAGCCTACGAGGAACATGAAAAGCCGCAGGAAGACGGGCTGATGAAGGTCTATGAGCGCTACATGAAGGAGAATGGCGCGCCAAAGACGATGGCCGACATCGGCACCTATCTGCACTTGATCAAGGATGCCGAGCCGCGCTTTACCGGCCGCGCCATCAAGAACGTCACCGATGCCATCAAGATGCGCGCCATGGACATCGAATTGCCCGACGAGTGGTTCGAAAAGCCGGAAGCCTTCATGCACAAGGGTTACGACGACAAGAAAGCCATGATCGAGGAGCTGCGCGGGCCATTCTCGATGGACATGGTCATGCAGGAGATCAACCGCTACGCGGATTCCGAATTCCGCTATTCCGACAAGTCCGATGATGCGGCGGTGACCAAGATGATCCGCGACACCCGTCTGCGGGAGCGTGCCGTGCGCGAGATCGAGGAGTTGAAGAAAAAGGGGCTGTGGAATGCGTGAGATGCGCCGACGCCACCTTCTCCCCTTGTGGGAGAAGGTGGCGTCGAAGGCGACGGATGAGGGGTATTCGTCAAGCTGGAACACCCCTCATCCGACCGAGCTTCGCTCGGCCACCTTCTCCCACAAGGGGAGAAGGAGCGTTCGCGCCCCTCATCCGCCCTTCGGGCACCGTCTCCCCGTGAACGCGGAGAAGGAATAATGGCCAAGAAACCCGATCTGTTGCGCGACAACGAGCTGATCTACGGCCGGCTGCTGACGATCGACGAGCCGCACCTGATCCAGCGCTACAACAAGGCGATGGTCGCGTTCGGCTTGAAGCCGACCAAGTTGAAAAGCTTCGAGATCGACCGCACTGGCTTCTCGCCGCAGGTCGCCGAGGAATGCGGCGACTACAGCTACCTCGATCCGAACGAGGTCAACCGCCGCTTCATCATCCTGACGCCGTCGCAGATCGACCTGCCGGTGGTGCACACGGCGTTCTCCAACACCTCGCTGCTGATGTACGAGTTCATGTCCAAGAACCAGCGCGCCATCGATGCGCTGACGATCAAGGACGTCATCTACGGCGAGATCGAGGATTCGGTCCCCAAGGTCGACGACATCGAGGACCTGCTGTCGATCAACCAGGTCGAGTTCAAGGTGCTGTCGGCCGAGGATGTGCTCGGCAAGGCCGCCGAGCTCGGCAAGCTGGTCGACCGGCTGAAGCAGGAGCCGGATGCCTGGCGCGACAACGCCATGCTGGCCCACATGGTCGAGCTGGCGAAGGTCTGCGGCGACATCCGCGAGAATGCGCTGGTGCCGGACCAGGTGATCTTCCGTCACAATGCCTATTGGACCAGCCATTTCGGCGGGCTCTATGTGTTCGTCGATCCCGACGTGACGACGGTGATCAGCGACCCGGCAGCGCCCGGTTTCCGCCGCTCGCGGCCGTGGCAGGTGAGTTACCTTTCGATCCACGATGCCGACAAGGTGTTCAAGTTCCTCGGCTCGACCGGCCGCATCGAGCTGCCGCGCGCCTCATGGATCGAAACCTCCGGTTATCTCGAGCATCGCGCCGAAATGGTGGTGCGCGCGCTGATCCGCGACGCCGATCCCGACCGCAATCTGACCGACGTCGACAAGGTCTGGCTGCAGACCTGGATCCACGGCCATACCGATCTGATCACCAGGGACGGCAATTTTCCCTTCCTCAACGCCGCCAAGCGCGAGATCGCCCAGCTCGGCCATCTCAAGATCGAGGACGTGTTCCCGCAGCAGCGCTTCCTGGTCATCCGCGCCAAGCCGGACCATCCCGACGCCTGGCTGACCAACCAGCTGATCTCGGACTTCGTGCCGCAGGACTTCGTTTCGCGTTATGTCTTCAACAAGCCGGGCTTCTACAGGGACTATGAGGGCTTCAGCGACGCCTGGCGATCGCATGTTGTGGACGTTCTGAAAACCACATATCTGAAGGACAAGGTGGCGTTTCGCACACGCCTCTACGGCTTGACTGACTGAGGGGTGACATCGCCATGCTTGATCCGATCGTGAGTTTCTTCACCCGGATTTTCCAGTGGATTGGCCGCGGCATCGGCCTGCTCATCGGCGCGATCCTGTGGCCGTTCCTGTGGGCGGGGCGCTGGTACACACAGCGCGGCTGGATCCTGAAGGCGGTGCTCGGCCTGGCTGTGCTCGTGCTGATCGGTCTCTATGTCAACTTCTTCTACGCCACCCAGTGGTGGAACAATTTCGACCCGAATTACGTCGACAAATACACGTTCGAAAAACGCAACAGCTCCGCCGGTGAACAGGTTTCCGCCGGCGTCGGCACCGACACGGCCAAGACCTGCGGAAATTCAGCCATTGCCCAGGTTGCGGCCGACCTGACCGACTTCAACGTCAACCAGAATGCCTGGGTGTCGTCGATGATCCTTTACAAGCTCGGCCTGTTCGGCATCGACTGGGATCACACGCCGTTCATGGACAACAAGGCTTCGTTCCAGCGCGGCATCAACCAGGCGGTGCGGCGCACGGCGACCGAGCTTGCCGATAATCTCGGCCGCGTCCGCACCACCTCGCAGATCGACGCCGACCTGCAGGATGCCCGCGGCAATCTGCAGTTCGACGAGGAAACCTGGTATTTCGGCTTGAACCCGTTCGGCCCCAAGACGCCGACGCCGAGCTACTATCGCGACGCGGTGCGCAAGCTGCGTTCCTTCAACGCCCGCCTCGCAGCCTGCCAGGCGACGTTCGATGCCCGCGCCGACAATCTCAAGCAGTATATCGACCGCATCTCGTCCGACATCGGTTCGACCTCGGCGATCCTCAAGGAGCGTGCCGAAAACCACAATAATGGCTGGTTCGACACTCGCGCCGACGACCGCTTCTGGTTCGCCTATGGCCAGCTCTATGCCTATTACGGGCTGATGAAGGGCGCACAGGCCGACTTCGAGGACGTCATCAAGGAAAAGCACCTGCAGAACCTGTGGGATACGATGGACGCGCAGTTCGTCTCGGCACTGCGCATCCAGCCCTTCATCATCGCCAATGGCCGCGAGGACGGCTGGCTGTTGCCGACACATCTGACGACTATGGGCTTTTACATACTCAGGGTGCGCTCGAACATGGTCGAGATCAGCAACGTCCTGACGCAGTAGCGGATCGTCCCGCACAGCCGGCGCTGGTGAATTTGCGCCGTTGCTTCTGTCGCTTTTCGCGTATTACGCGGCTGTTTTGAGACGGCGGAACCGCGCCTGCTCTGGCTTCTATACGGCGCGGCAACCGGCGCGAAAAGAACCTGTAGCAGGGCAGCCGGCCGCAGAGGCATTTTCTTCGTAGGAAACATAGTTGCATGAAAGTTGACGCCGCGGCAGCGACAGGGGTAGAACATGCCCGCGCCTGCAATGCCGGGCTATTCTTGCGACCACACTAGTCAAGTCCAATTCAGAGGGAAGTCGTCCATGGCCGAAGTGAAGTCCGACATCGAGATCGCGCGCGGCGCCAGGAAGAAGCAGATCCAGGAGATCGGCCAGAAGATCGGCATTCCGAGCGAACATCTTCTGCCCTACGGCCACGACAAGGCGAAGATCTCGGCCGAGTTCATCAAGTCGGTGAAGGGCAACAAGGATGGCAAGCTGATCCTCGTCACCGCCATCAACCCGACACCGGCCGGCGAAGGCAAGACGACGACGACGGTGGGCTTGGGCGATGGCCTCAACCGCCTCGGCAAGAAGGCCATCGTCTGCATCCGTGAGGCTTCGCTCGGACCGAATTTCGGCGTCAAGGGCGGTGCCGCCGGCGGTGGCTACGCGCAGGTCGTGCCGATGGAGGACATGAACCTCCACTTCACCGGCGATTTCCACGCCATCACCACCGCCCATAACTTGCTGTCGGCGCTGATCGACAACCACATCTACTGGGGCAACGAGCTCGGCATCGATACCCGCCGCGTCGTCTGGCGCCGCGTCATGGACATGAACGACCGGTCGCTGCGCGAGATCATCTGTTCGCTCGGCGGCGTCGCCAACGGTTTCCCGCGCGAGGCCGGTTTCGACATCACAGTCGCCTCGGAAGTCATGGCCATCCTGTGCCTGTCGAACGACCTGAAGGACCTGGAAAAGCGCCTCGGCGACATCATCGTCGCCTATCGCCGCGACAAGTCGGCCGTCTATGCCCGCGACCTCAAGGCCGACGGCGCCATGGCCGTACTCTTGAAGGATGCCATGCAGCCCAATCTCGTGCAGACGCTGGAGAACAACCCGGCTTTCGTCCATGGCGGCCCCTTCGCCAACATCGCGCATGGCTGCAACTCCGTCGTTGCCACGACGACGGCGCTGAAGCTTGCCGACTACGTCGTCACCGAAGCCGGTTTCGGCGCCGATCTCGGTGCCGAAAAGTTCTTCGACATCAAATGCCGCAAGGCCGGCCTGAGGCCCGCCGCGGCGGTCATCGTCGCCACGGTTCGCGCCATGAAGATGAATGGCGGCGTCAAGAAGGAGGACCTCGGCAAGGAGAACGTCGAGGCGGTCAAGAAGGGATGTGCGAATCTCGGCCGCCACATCGAGAACATCCGCCAGTTCGGTGTGCCGGCAGTGGTCGCCATCAACCATTTCTACTCCGATACCGAGGCCGAGGTCCAGGCGATGAAGGACTACGTCGCCTCGATGGGCGAAGAGGCGATCCTGTGCAAGCACTGGGCCCAGGGATCGGCCGGCATCGAGGAACTGGCCAAAAGAGTCGTGGCGTTGGCCGAATCCGGCGCGTCGCAATTCGCCCCGCTCTATCCCGACGCCATGCCGCTGTTCGAGAAGATCAACACCATCGTCCAGCGCATCTATCGCGGTTCCGAAGCGATCGCCGACAAATCGGTGCGCGACCAGCTCCACGCCTGGGAGCACGCCGGCTACGGTCATTTGCCGGTCTGCATGGCCAAGACGCAATATTCCTTCTCCACCGATCCGAATCTGCGCGGCGCGCCAACCGGCCACACCGTGCCGGTGCGCGAGGTCAGGCTGTCTGCCGGCGCCGGCTTCGTCGTCATCATCTGCGGCGAGGTGATGACCATGCCCGGCCTGCCCAAAGCGCCATCCTCGGAAAAGATTTTCCTGAACGAAATGGGCCAGATCGAAGGCCTGTTTTAGGGATAATCAACGCTTGAACGGCAAAGGGCGCCGCAACGCTGCGGCGCCCTTTTTGGCGACTTCGCGACGAGCTCGTCCCTAAGCCGCGCTTCGCGCCAGCGCGCGCTGGTTGGAGGCATAGGGTGTGTCGTGCTGGGGTACCACGCCGGTCTTCAGGCAATCGATCCACTCGGCGGTCTTGAGAACGGCCGCGAAGCGCGACTGCAATACGATCGTCACCACGCGATGGATTTCCTCCCCCGAAGCGTAGCCGGCGCTGTTGGCGTACGGCAACGACCCCGTTGCGTCCGACAGGAACTCCACCTCGAAGCCCATATGCACGGCGTGGATGACCGTCGACAGATCGCAATTGTGCGTCATGTAGCCGATGACTGTGACCGTATCGATAGAGTTGGCGCGCAGCCACTCCTCGAGGTCCGTGCCGGTGAAGGCGCTGGGCAAGTTCTTTTCGATGTAGTGGTCGCGGTTTCGCCTAGCGATTTCCGGGTGCAACTCGGCGCCATGGCTGCCCTTGGCGAAGACCGGTGAGGTTTCCGGCGCCAACTGTTTGATGACCACCACCTTGACGCCTGCCTCGGTGGCCGCATCCATCGCTCGCGCCACATTGACGACGCTGTCGCGGAACGGCGGATGCTGGATGGCGAGGTTGCCGCCGTCATAGTCGTTTTGAACATCGATGACGATGAGGGCGCGGCGTGGAGCTATGCCTTTGGCTGGTTGCGACATGGGGTTTTCCTTTCCCGTTGGACATTGATGGGCGGACGATAAGCTCGGCACCGGATTGCAAAAAGTGTCCCGATTGACATTATTCGAAAGAATTGGGACAATCGGCCTCACCCGTTGCTGGAGCTCCCATGACCGATCCTGCCGTTGCCGCCATCGCCTTCGATGGCATCAGCCCGTTTCATCTCTCCGTGCCGTGTCTCGTGTTCGGCGCGGATCGCACGGAGCTCGGCCTGCCGCGCTTCGACTTCCGGGTCTGCGCGATTGAGGACGGGCCGATCCGCACCGATGCCGGTCTGACCATCAGCGTCCCGCACGGGCTTTCCGCGCTCGATGACGCCGACATCGTCATCGTGCCAAGCTGGAAAGATCTCGGGAGCTCGCCTCCAGCGGCATTGATCGACGCGTTGCTTGGCGCGCACGAGCGCGGCGCGCTGATCGTCGGACTGTGCTTGGGAACGTTCGCTGTTGCGGCGACCGGACTGCTTTCGGGGCGGCGAGCGGCGACGCACTGGGCCTACGCGGATCAGCTGCAGGAACTCTATCCCGACATTCTCGTCGAACCGGAAGTGCTCTACATCGACAATGGCGATGTCGTGACATCCGCCGGCGTCGCCGCCGGGCTCGACTGCTGCCTGCACGTCGTACGGGCTCGTTACGGCGCGGAGGCGGCACTTCGCCTTGCCCGGCAGATTGTGCTTTCTCCGCACAGGCAGGGCGGGCAGGCGCAATTCATCGAACGTCCCATCGCCAGGACCGGCAATGCGGACCGCTTCACCCAGGCTCTCGAAGCGGTGCGCAAAACCCTGGGTGAGCCGCACAGTCTGGACAGCGTTGCCGGTCACGCCGGCCTCACCCGCCGGACGTTCACGCGCCGTTTCCAGAAAACGATCGGCACCAGTTTCGGCGACTGGCTGACCGACCAGCGCGTCCAGCTGGCGCAACGGCTGCTGGAAGCAACGGAAAAATCGATGGACACGGTTGCCTTCGAGGCCGGCTTCGGCAGCGCTACCTCGCTGCGCCAGCATTTCGCAGCGCGCCTCAGAACCTCGCCGGCGCAGTACCGGCGCGAATTCTCGAAGAGTGCTCAGGAGGAGCGCGTGGCGCACATGCCGAGGTGAAATTCGGCTCGCGCTCGATTCCAGGGCAATCGCTTCAGTGCCGACGTTGGACTGCCATCTGGCCCGAGTAGGCTATCTTTTCTCTCGAAGCGATTGCCCTGCTCTCGATCCTGTCGTGGTTGAAAGGCTCTGCGTCATCTGTCATATATTAAAGCGACAGATGACGCGAAGAGGGCTCGCCGTGGCGATGGCATTGGAAAAGGCTGCGCCAGCAGCAAAAAACAATGAACTTCAGAAGGTGGCGAAATTGCTAGGCGGCAGCCGCATTCTGGCAAGGCGCCTCAGCAGCGCTTTGGATGCCCACGAGTTGCTTCTGCACGGCCTGCCGGCTTCAGCGCTGGACCATCTTATCGGGCAACTCGTCTTCATCCAGAAGACCGATTCGCTGGAGAAGGCCGTCGGCATGAGCCTGCGCACCTACCAGCGCCGCAAGGATGCTCCGTCCAAGCCTCTCAGTCAGGACCAGAGCGGACGAACCTGGAAGTTCGCGGAGATCCTGTCGAAAGCTACCGACGTGTTCGGTTCGCAGGCGGAGGCAGAGCAATGGCTGGAGCGCCCGGCGATTGGGCTCGACCAGCGTCGTCCAATCGACCTTCTGGCGACGCCGGCGGGGATCGAGCTTGTAGAAGACTATCTGGAACGGCTTGAATATGGCGTTTATGCATGACGCCGCTGCCGGCGGCGCTTGGTGGCTCCGACCTCATCGGATGGCGCCTCGATCAAGCCGCGTTTGCGCCTACATGGGATAGTGGCGAGGGCGCATACAGGGTGGGCGGACGCTGGAACAGCAAGGGCGTGCGCGCCGTCTACTGCTCGATCGATCCGTCGACTGCGATCCTCGAGGTTGCGGTCCATAAGGGCTTCAGGGCGCTCGACACGATTGCGCATGTCATGACGGCAGCAATCGTCAGCGATGTCGCGGATGTGCATATCGTCGACCCCGCCGCCGTGCCCAACCCCAAGTGGTTGCGCCCTGGCATTCCGAGCTCCGGACAACAGGCGTTTGGCGACGATCTTCTGCAACGGCACCGGTTCGTGGTGATTCCGAGCGCCGTATCGCAGCGTAGCTGGAACCTGATCTTCGACGCGAGCCTCGCCAGAGGGGCATACGCCATGAAGACCCAGGAGGCGTTTGCGCTCGACACACGGTTGCATCCACCTCCGGCCAAGTGACATAGCCGCCCCCATGTCCATCAGAACGAGGACGTGACCGGCAACAGAAGCACGGTGCTCAGTTGTTGCTGATTACCCGTGCCGGATTGCCGACCACCGTGGTGTTCGCCGCGACGTCGCGCGTCACCACAGCACCGGCGCCGACGATGGCGCCATCGCCGATCCTGACTCCGCCGAGGATGACGGCACTGCCGCCGATCCAGGCATTGTCGCCGATCTCGACCGGCTTGGCGATCTCCAGCCCTGCCCGTCGCCCGGCAGCCTCCTTGTGGTGCTCGGCGCAATAGATCTGCACATTCGGGCCGAGCAGCGTTCCCTTACCGATGCGCACTGGCGCCGTGTCGAGAATGATGCAGCCGGCATTGAGAAAAACGCGGTCGCCGAGAAAGATGTTGAAGCCATAAGCGCAGTGGAACTGCGCCTCGATCCGGGCGCCCTCGCCCGCAGCGCCGAGCAGCGTCCGCAATCCACGCCCGATGTCGCGACGCTGCCGGGGCGGCAGGCTGTTGTGCTCGAACACCGCGTCTCGCGCCGTGATGCGCAACGCCTCCAGTTCCGGATCGAGGCAGCAATACCACTCGCCCGCCGCCATTTTCGTGCGTTCGCTTTCGGCCATGGCCGCAACTCCAGTCTCAATCTTTGCCAAAGCACAAGTGCTGCAAATGCGGAAGCGCCGGCGGCGACACCACCTCTGGTCAAATACCGGACCTATGGTAGCTTGCTCTCTCGGACCTGTCCCAAGCCGGCCATCGAGGGATCAATCATGCTGTACATTTTTGCACTCCTGATTGGCATCGTTGCCGGGCTTCGCGCGATGACCGCGCCCGCCGCCGTCGCGTGGGGCGCCTGGCTTGGCTGGTTGCCGGTCGCGGACACCTGGGCGAGCTTCATGGGCCACTGGATCGCCGTCGGCATCTTCACCATCCTGGCCATCGCCGAGCTGGTCACCGACCAGCTGCCCTCGGCGCCGAGCCGCAAGGTGCCGCAGCAATTCGGCACGCGTATCGTCTTGGGCGCTTTCACCGGCGCGGTGATCGGCGCCACCGGCGGCGCCACCATCGGCGGCCTGATCGCCGGCGCCATCGGCGCGGTGATCGGCACGCTGGGCGGCGCCGAGGCGCGTAAACGCCTGGCCGCCGCCTTCGGCAAGGACCCGCCGGCCGCCTTCATCGAGGACGCGGTGGCGATCGTCGGCGGGCTTCTGATCGCGGCGGCGGCGGCATGACGGCAAAGACATTCGACGCCATCATCGTCGGTGCCGGGCAGGCCGGCCTACCGCTCGCCGGCCGGCTGAATGCGGCCGGCATGAGCGTGGCGCTGATCGAGCGAAAGCTGGTCGGCGGCACTTGCGTCAACACCGGCTGCACGCCGACCAAAACGATGGTGGCAAGCGCCTATGCCGCGCATCTCGCCCGCTCGGCCGCGGATTACGGGGTGACGCTGTCCGGTCCCGTCGGCGTAAACTACAAGGCGATCAAGGCGCGCAAGGACAAGGTCTCCAACGGCGCCCGCGGCAATCTCGAAGACTGGATTGCCGGCATGGACAAATGCACGCTCTATCGCGGCCATGCGCGCTTCGTAAGCGCCAACACGGTGCGCGTCGGCGACGATCTGCTGAGCGCCGAAAAGATATTCCTCAACACCGGCGGGCGCGCCTCGGTGCCCGACCTGCCTGGCATCGACGGCATTTCTTACCTGACCAATTCCTCGATGATGGATCTCGACGTGCTGCCGCGCCATCTCATCGTTGTCGGCGGCAGCTATGTCTCGCTCGAATTCGCGCAGATGTTCCGCCGCTTCGGTTCCGAAGTCACGGTCATCGAAAAAAGCCCGCGCCTGATCGGTCGCGAGGACGAGGATGTCTCGGACGCCATTTTGTCGATCCTCGAAAACGAAGCCATTGCCGTCCATCTCGGCGCCGACGACATCCGCTTCGCCAGGCGAGGCAACGAAATCGCCGTGACCTTCTCGCCAGGCAAGGCGGCTGCGGTCGGCTCGCATGTGCTGCTGGCGCTCGGCCGCACGCCAAACACCGACGATCTCGGCCTCGACAAAGCCGGCGTCGAGGTCGACAAACGCGGCTTCATCGTCGTCGACGACCAGTTGCGCACCAGCGTGCCCGGCATCTGGGCGATGGGCGACTGCAACGGCAAGGGCGCCTTCACCCACACCTCGTACAACGATTACGAGATCGTCGCCGCCAACCTGCTCGACAACGATCCGCGCAAGGTCAGCGACCGCATCGAGGCCTATGCGCTCTATATCGACCCACCGCTCGGCCGCTGCGGCATGACCGAAGCCGCGGTAAGGAAATCCGGCCGCCGCGCCTTGGTCGGCCAGCGGCCAATGACCCGCGTCAGCCGTGCCGTCGAAAAAGGTGAGACGCAAGGCTTCATGAAGATCCTGGTCGATGCCGACACCAAGGAGATCCTCGGCTGTTCGGTGCTCGGCCCGGGCGGCGACGAGGCGGTGCACTGCGTGCTCGACCTGATGTATGCCAAGGCGCCGGTCAGCACGCTGGCGCGCGCCGTGCACATCCACCCGAACGTCTCGGAGCTTCTGCCGACCATCGCCCAGGAACTCAAGCCGCTGGTGTGACGGCCGGGTAGAATCGTGCGCCCATAGCGGCAGCGACTGGACCAATCGACAGCCCAGCGGCAAAAGGGCATGTGTTCCGCCTCTTCTCCCGGAGCCATCCCATGCAGAAGTCCATCGAACGCGTCGCCGGCGACAGCGAAGGCGTTTCCTACGAATTCCCCGTCTTCCGCTTCGCCGGAACGGACAAGACGGCGCCTTCCGCCTATCTGCAGGCGGCACTTCATGCCGGCGAATTGCCGGGCGTCGTCGCCATCGACACGCTGATGCCGATGCTCAGCAAGGCGGAAGCCGAAGGCCGCATCACCGGCAATATGACCATCGTGCCCTGGGCTAATCCGATCGGCCGCGCGCAATATCTTTACGGCGACCATCAGGGCCGCTTTCATCTGGGCACGCGCACCAATTTCAATCGCGGCTTTCCGCGGCTCGCCGCGCCCGACCTCACGCTGCTGCCGGCGCACGGCACGGTCGACCAGCGGCTGAAAACGCGGCTGCTGCAGCTCTCCATTGGCCACGACATCGTGCTCGACCTGCATTGCGACGATGAGGGCCTCGCCTATCTTTACGTCCACACCAGCCTGTGGCCGGCCATGGCGGATTGTGCAGCGGCCATGGGCGTCGACGCGGTGATGCTGTGGGACGAAGACCCCGACGGCACCTTCGAAGGCGCCTCGATCATGCCGTATCAGAACGTTCCCGCCGACGTCGCGTGCCTCGACCGGCGCGTCGCCACCACGGTCGAATATCGCGGCATACTCGATGTCGACGGCGCCCTCGCCGGCGCCGATGCCGAAGGGCTCTACCGGCTGCTGGTGGCGCGCGACGTCATCCAGGATCAGGCGCTGCCCGCGCCTGGCAGCTTCGTTGGGCTCGTCGCGCCGCTCGAAAACATCGAGATGATGCCGGCGCCCCGCTCGGGCGCGATCCTTTACGACGTGAAGCCGGGCGACCGCGTCACCAAGGGTGCGCGCCTTGCCACCATCGTCCACGCGCCCGGCGAGCCCGACGGCCGCACGGAAGTGTTGGCGCCGCAGGCGGGCCTCATCCTGACGCGGCGTTCCCGCCGCATCATCCGCGCCGGCGAAGACCTCTTGAAGCTGGTCGGCGACGGGACGAGCGCCGATGCAAGGTCGGGAACGCTGGAGGACTGACGCACCCCGCCAGGCTACCCCGAAATCGCCTGTCGCGCCTTGGCCTCCAGCCATTCGGCCATCTGCCGGTACGGCACCGGACCATGGCTCACGCGGGCGACGCCGAGTTCGGCAAGCCTCTGGCGCGGCGGCACATGCGCCAGGGCAATGATGTTGACCGGCAATGCCGTTGCCTCGCAGAGCGCCTCGATCAGGCCTTCATCGGCAAGCCCCGGCGCAAAGAAGCCATGCGCTCCGGCCCTTTCGTAGGCGTGCGCCCGCTCGATCGCCTGATCGAGAAGAGCCTTGTCGTGCGCATTCGGTTTAGTCTTCAGGAAAATGTCGGTTCGGCTATTAATGAAGGCCGGAATACCCGACGTCTTCACCGCCGCTGCAGCCGCTTCGATCCGCCTCACCTGTATGGCGATGTCGTGCAGCCCACTGCCGCCGACGATCTGATCCTCGAAATTAAAGCCGACGGCTCCAGCCTGCACGGCGAGCGTCACGCTGCGGGCGACAACCTCCGGAGCGACCCCGTAACCCCCCTCGAGGTCCATGGTTACCGGCACATCCACCGCCGCAACGATGCGTTTGATGTTTTCGAGCGCCAGTTCCAACGGGATTTTCTCGCCATCGGCGAATCCGAAAGCGGCCGCGACCGGCCAGCTTCCGGTGGCGATGGCCTTGGCCCCTGCTTTCTCGATGATCTTGGCGGAGCCTGGGTCCCAGGCATTGTAGAGGACAATCGGGTTTCCCTTGACATGGAGAGAATGGAACGTCCGTGCGCGGTCGAACTGCTGGGTCATTTGATGTTTTCCCGTCTTCCTGCTGTTTGATGCAGAGTCTAGGCAGGACGGCCGGTCTTGGCCATGTGCCATGGGTTGCGAAAGCGGCAGCCACCCCACAGACTTTCAAACCTGTTGCGCATACCGCTTTTCGCGGCTATGGATTTCGCCATGAATATGCGTTCGATCAAGACCATTTGGTGGTGGGCTCGCTGACAGCGGCCTGTTCGAACGCGTTCGCGTGACAATAGAGGGTGGCCGCAGCGGAATGTCCGGGCGGCCATTTGTTTTTTCAAGCCATTCCCGGGTCCGTTGCCCCAAAGACGCTGATGGAGACGGCAATGACGACGAAAATTCTGGAGAATGGCGCCGAGCGCTTTGTCACGGCGGGTGGCGTGGCGATTACCCGCCAGCGCCATGACCGGCCTTACGAGGGGGCGATCGACGGCTATGTCGATGGCCTGAATTCGCGCCGCGGCGCCGTGTTTTCCTCGAATTACGAATATCCCGGCCGCTATACGCGCTGGGACACCGCCATCATCGATCCGCCGGTGGTGATCTCGGCACACGGCCGCGCCATGCGCATCGAGGCGCTGAACCGCCGCGGCGACGTGCTTTTGCCGGTGATCGGCACGGTGCTTGCCGGCCTTGACGATGTCACGATCGCCGAGACGTCCAACAAACTCATCCGCCTCGAGGTCGCCAAGCCCGATCGTATCTTCACTGAAGAGGAACGCAGCCGAGTTCCCTCCGTCTTCACCGTGCTGCGCGCCATCACGGCTTTGTTCAAGACCGAGGAAGACGCCAATCTCGGCCTCTATGGCGCCTTCGGCTACGACCTCGCCTTCCAGTTCGATCCGGTCGACTACAAGCTCGAGCGCAAGCCAAGCCAGCGCGATCTCGTGCTGTTCCTGCCCGACGAGATCCTCGTCGTCGACCACTATTCGACCAAGGCCTGGACCGACCGCTACGACTATTCCGGCGATGGCTTCTCGACCGAAGGCCTGCCGCGCGACGAAATCGTCGAGCCGTTCAGGACCGCCGACCGCATCCCGCCGCGCGGCGACCACGAGCCCGGCGAATATGCCAAGCTGGTGCGCAAGGCGATGAAGAGCTTCGAGCGCGGCGACCTGTTCGAAGTGGTGCCGGGGCAGATGTTCTACGAACGCTGCGAAACCCAGCCCTCCGAGATTTCCCGCAAGCTGAAGAGCATCAACCCTTCGCCCTATTCCTTCTTCATCAATCTCGGCGAGGGCGAATATCTGATCGGCGCCTCGCCGGAAATGTTCGTGCGCGTCAACGGCCGCCGCGTCGAGACCTGCCCGATCTCCGGTACCATCAAGCGCGGTGACGACGCCATCTCCGACAGCGAGCAGATCCTGAAGCTGCTCAATTCGAAGAAGGACGAATCCGAACTCACCATGTGCTCGGACGTCGACCGCAACGACAAGTCGAGGGTCTGTGAGCCGGGCTCGGTGCGCGTCATCGGCCGCCGCCAGATCGAAATGTACTCCCGCCTGATCCACACCGTCGACCACATCGAGGGGCGGCTGCGCGAAGGCATGGACGCCTTCGACGCCTTTCTGTCGCATGCCTGGGCGGTCACCGTCACCGGCGCGCCGAAATTATGGGCCATGCGCTTCATCGAGCAGAACGAGAAGAGCCCGCGCGCCTGGTATGGCGGGGCGATCGGCATGGTCAATTTCAACGGTGACATGAACACCGGCCTGACGCTTCGCACCATTCGCATCAAGGACGGCATCGCCGAGGTGCGCGCCGGCGCCACGCTGCTCTTCGACAGCATTCCCGAGGAAGAAGAAGCCGAAACCGAACTGAAGGCATCCGCCATGCTCTCCGCCATCCGCGACGCCAAATCAGGCAATGCCGCCAGCACCGAACGCAGCACCGCGCGTGTCGGCGACGGCGTCAACATCCTGCTGGTCGACCACGAGGACAGTTTCGTCCATACGCTCGCCAACTATTTCCGCCAGACCGGCGCCAATGTCTCGACGGTGCGCACACCAGTGCCGGATGAGATCTTCGACCGGCTGAAGCCAAACCTGGTCGTGCTCTCGCCCGGCCCCGGCACGCCGAAGGACTTCGACTGCGCCGCCACCATCAAGCGGGCCCGTGCGCGCGACCTGCCGATCTTCGGCGTCTGCCTCGGGCTGCAGGCGCTGGCCGAGGCCTATGGCGGCGAGCTGCGCCAACTGCACATCCCGATGCATGGCAAGCCGTCGCGCATCCGCGTGTCGAAGCCGGGCATCATCTTCTCCGGCCTGCCCAAGGAGGTGACGGTCGGCCGCTATCATTCGATCTTTGCAGATCCGGTGCGGCTGCCCGATGGTTTTGTCGTCACCGCCGAGACCGAGGACGGCATCATCATGGCCTTCGAGCACCGCAAGGAGCCGATCGCCGCAGTGCAGTTCCACCCGGAGTCGATCATGACGCTCGGCCACAATGCCGGCATGCGCATCATCGAGAACATTGTCGCGCACCTGCCGCGCAAGGCCAAGGAAAAGGCCGCTTAATTCGAGGGCTCTGTGTTGGGATCTTTTCCCCAGTGACCGCGGCGGAAATCAAAGCCGCCGCCAGGCAGAAGGTCGCCAGCCTCGCCTTCTGGTCGATCGTCGTCGCCTGCGTCGTGCTCGGCCTGAAGCTGGTGGCCTGGTACGTCACCGGTTCGGTCGCGCTTTATTCGGACGCGCTGGAATCGATCGTCAACGTCATTGCCTCTGCCGCCGCCTATTGGGCGATCCAGGTCAGCTACAAGCCAGCCGACCAGGACCATCCGTTCGGTCACCACAAGGCCGAGTATTTCTCGGCCGTCCTCGAAGGCGTGCTGATCGTGCTTGCCGCCTTGCTGATCCTCAATGAGGTCTGGTGGTCCTGGCAGCATCCCGCCCTGCTGGAACAGCCATGGACCGGCCTTGCCGTCAATGGCGTCGCAACGGTCATCAACGCCGTCTGGGCCTTGACGCTGATCCGCACCGGCCGAAGCGAAAAATCGCCGGCTCTCGTTGCCGACGGCAGGCACATCATGACCGACGTGGCGACCTCGGTCGGTGTGTTCATCGGCCTGGTCGGCGCCGTGCTGACCGGCTGGCAGGTTCTCGATCCGGCTCTTGCCGTGATCGTGGCGCTGAACATCCTGTGGCAGGGCTGGCACGTCATCGGCTCGTCGATGAACGGGCTGATGGACCGCGCCGTCGACACCCAGGAACATATCCGCATACGCGACATCATCTCGGCCAATTGCAAGGGCGCGCTCGAGGTCCACGACCTGAAGACGCGCATCGCCGGCCGCGCCACCTTCATCGAGTTCCACCTGGTCGTCGACGCCGACATGTCTGTCGGCGCCAGCCACGTCATCTGCGACCGCATCGAAGACGCGCTGCAGGCCGAAATCCCTTCCGTGCGGGTCATCATCCATGTCGAGCCCGACGACGAGGCGAAACTGCCCAAGGGCACGACGGCCGTGCCGTTCGCGTGAAGCGATAGCGGGACGCCGCCATCCAAAAACCTTGAGGTCGGCGGGACAGCACCCCCCTCTGTCCCGCCGGCATCGCGTCTCTGAACTGCTACAGCCCGCAGGCAGCCTGCGGCATCGGCTCCAGCCGGTAGACCTTGTCGTCGGAGCTGGTGTCACCTTCCGCCGCTTTCGAGCACAGATCGATGATCGGCAGGCCGCTGTTCGGGTTGGCCAGCATCATCGTGCCGTTGGCGCCGCGGCGAAGGAAGACCTCCCTTTGCGCGATGTCACAGGACGCAGCACCCGTCTTCGCGCTCGCCGCGCAGCGCCACTGGTCGCCCTCGCCCTGACAATTATAGACCTGCGTGACCTTGGCCGATTTCTGCCGCGTGGTAACCGAAACGGCGATATCGGCGCCGCTTGGCCAATTGGCCGGATCGCCCTCCTTGGCGAAAGACGCCAGCTCGACCGGTCCGCGGAACACCCTGATCGACTGGGTCAGTTGGTCGGGATGCGAGCCGAGATGCTCGGCGTCGTAGTCGCGTCCGTAGCAGAAGGCCTGGTCCGGCTTCAGCCGCTCGCGCAATGGCGGGCCAAGTGCCGGATCGATCGGGTCGATGCGCGCGAACTCCGCCTTGCAGGTGGCGGCCGGCATCGGATCGAGCCTGAAGCCGTTGTCGTCCTTGCCCAGCGCCTGCCTTTCGTACTCCGCCTTGCCGAGCTCGTCTTCCGATCCGGCGTCGAGATAGAGGTCGGGCTGCACGTCCGAGACGATCAGCCGGCCTTTGTCGTCGACCTTCAGCGAAGCCATGGTGCGGTCGCAGTCCATACCGCACCGGATCGGGCCGGTCTTGCCGTCCTCCGACTCATGACTGCACCAGCCGCCAAGCCATTCAGGCGCCTCGGCGCCGCGCACCGTCGTCGCCATGAAGCCATTGTAGGAGGAATCGATGCCGGCGCTTGGCTCCTCGTTTGGCCGGCTGACCGGATCGCGGCCGTAATAGAAGAAGATGCGCGTCACCTTCTGCTGCGGATGCGACTTGAGATGCGCGGCGTCATAGACGCGGCCGAAGCAGGCGTCCTTGCCGTCGGGGCTGAGCTCGGTGAGTTTGAGCGTGTCGTCGGCGAAAGCAGAGCCGGCGACGGCGGCGAGCAAGGCAACCCCAACTCCGGCGCCCATCACGGTCCTTGATATCATGCTGGCTCCCCCTGCCCCGACAAGACGTGGCTTCAATTTATGTTAGGATCGAGGCCGAGGCCACGCAAATTGCGCGCGCCGGCCAAATGGGAGATGAAGCCATGCGACGCCGCGATATTTTCCGCGTCGGTCTTGCCGGAGCCGCCGGGCTTTTCGGGCTGCGCCCCACCAAGGCGGCAGCCATTGAAGTCAAGGCCGTCGAAGAGGAAAGGCAAAAGGTCGCCTATCACCTCAGCGATCTCGACAAGGTCAATTTCGTGCTCGGCAACATCAAGAACCACTTCGAAGGCACCGACGGCAAAGTCGACATCGCGCTTGTCGTGCACGGCCCGGCACTTGCCGCCTTCAAGTCGAAGGGTATATCGGCCGCCATTTCCGGGCGGTTCGCCGGCCTTGTCCAGGATGGGCTCAGCCCGCACGCTTGCGCCAACACCATGCACGGCATGGATATCGGCCTGGCCGACCTGCTCGACGGCTTCCATGCAGCCGACAGGGGCGGCGTCGTCAAGCTCGCCGAATTGCAACGCCAGGGCTACGCCTATCTCAGGCCATAGGGCAATTCCAGGAAAAGTGTGAAACGGTTTGCCGTCCGGAATTGCGTCAAGACAAAGAGGGAGCGGTTCGCCGTTTCCGTGAAACGGTGAACCGCCCTAAACTTTTACGGACTTGAACGCGAGGACTGCGAGGGCCTACGAAGAGCAGGCAGAGTCCCCGGAGGAATAGACGTGCCAGCCACCACCACCCTTGTCAGCCCCTCTCTCGTCATCCCCGACCTTGCCGGAAAGGCGGTCCTGGTCACCGGCGCCTCGACCGGCATCGGCGCGGCGCTCGCACTCGCCTACGCCGCGCAGAAATGCCGCGTCGCACTGCATTACAATTCGAGCCGCGCGGCTGCCGAAAACCTGGCCGCGACCATTCGCAACGGCTGCGGCGACGTGTTCCTCGCCCAGGGCGATTTCTCGATTCCCGCCGATGTCGAGCGCGTCGTCGAGGACAGTGCGCAACATTTCGGCCGGCTCGACGGCCTCGTCAACAATGCCGGCGGCATGCTCGGCCGCGTGGCCTATGCCGAGCAGACCGAGGCGCATTACGACGCGGTGATGGACCTCAACGCGCGTTCCGTGCTGACAGCTTCGCGCAAGGCAATCCCATGGCTGAAGCGGCAGGGTGGCTTCATCGTCAACACCTCCTCGATCGCCGCGCGCAACGGCGCCGGCGGCGGCGCCGGCCTGTACGGCTCGGCCAAGGCCTTCGTCTCCAACGTCACGCGCGGCATGGCCAAGGAGCTGATCGGTTTCAACATCCGCGTCAACGCGGTGGCGCCCGGCACGATCGCGACACCTTTCCACGAGCGCTACTCGACCGACGACCAGATGAAGGGCATGATCGCCACCATCCCGCAGGGCCGCGCCGGCACCGCCGAGGACTGCGTTGGCGCCTATCTGTTCCTCTCCTCCGATCTGTTGAGCGGCTACATCACCGGCCAGGTGATCGAGGTGAATGGCGGGCAGTTGATGCCGTAGACGGCGAACTGCATACTCCTGGTTGCGTCATCTCAACGGAGCAAAGCGAATGTACGGACTGATCGGCAAGATGCGGGCGATGCGCGGCCAGCGTGACGCAATGATGGATATCCTGCTCGCCAGCACCGGCGCCATGCCCGGCTGCCTGAACTACATCATCGCCACCGACCCGGCCGATGCCGACGCGATCTGGGTGACCGAAGTGTGGACCGACGCCGAAAGCCACAAGGCTTCGCTGCAGCTGCCCGAAATCCAGGCGGCAATCGCCAAGGCACGGCCGATCATCGCCGGCTTCGAGTTCCAGGTGGAGACGCATCCTGTTGGCGGGTTCGGGTTGCCGGCGGTGAAGGCGGGATAGAGGGAGAGGCCTATGGGACAGCGCCCCCCTCTGGCCTGCCGGCCATCTCCCCCTCAAGTAGGGAGATTGGCAGCTTCGCCGACAGCGCTCTTTTTTGGAGATTGGCGAAGGCCGACGTGACATCCAATCTCCCCACTAGAGGGGGAGATGTCCGGCAGGACAGAGGGGGGCGCGAAGGATCGCTGCGGATGGTTGGTGCCATTACCACCCAAGCCCTTTTCCGCGCAAAAAGGGTTCGCATTTTTTCGCCACCGGTCTAAGAGCCCATCTATGGATTCTTCCCCGAACCCGCCGGCCATCGAGCATCTGGCGCGGATCCACAGGGCCTGGCAGTGGCCGGTCCTGGTGGTGGTCTCGGTGCTGTTTGCCGGCGCGCTGGAACTCGCCGCCCTGCCCGCCGCGCTCTTGATCGGACCGATGCTGGCGGCCATCGCTGCCGGCACCAACGGCGCCACGGTGCGCGTGCCGCGGGTTCTGTTCGGCTCAGCCCAGGCGGTCGTCGGCTGCCTCGTCGCCAGTTCCATCTCGGCCGATATCTTTCCCGTCTTCTACAAGGAATGGCCGCTGTTCCTTGGCGTCGTGATGGCGACGGTCGCGGCATCCAGCCTGCTCGGCTGGCTGATCAGCCGCTGGCGCATCCTGCCCGGCACCACCGCGGTCTGGGGCTCGTCGCCGGGCGCCGCTACCGCCATGGTGCTGATGGCCGGTGCCTTCGGCGCCGACCAGCGCCTCGTCGCCTTCATGCTTTATCTGCGCGTCATCTGCGTCTCGATGACGGCAGCCCTGGTGGCCAAGCTTTGGGTCGACACCTCAGGCATCGAGGTGCCGGCCATCGTCTGGTTCCCGCCGGTCGACCCGCAAGGCTTGGCCGCAACATTCGGCGTGGCGCTGGTCGGCGGCCTCGCCGGAAAGCTTTTCCGGCTGCCGTCGCCGTTTTTCCTCGGCACCTTCATTTTCGGCACCGTGATCCATCTCGGGCTCGGCGTGACCATGCAGTTGCCACCCTGGCTGCTTGCCTTGAGCTATACGATGATCGGCTGGAGCATCGGCCTGAATTTCACCAGGGCCATTTTGCGCCACGCGGCCCGCGCGCTGCCGCAGATCGTCGGCTCGATCATTGCCCTGATCGTCTTTTGCGGCGGCCTCGCCTTCCTGATCAGCCGCCTGCTCGGCATCGATCCGCTGACCGCCTATCTGGCAACCAGCCCCGGCGGCATGGACAGCGTCGCCATCATCGCCGCCGCCGCGCAGCATGTCGACATCTCCTTCGTCATGGCGCTGCAATCGGCACGCTTCCTGATCGTGCTTCTGGTCGGCCCAAGCGTGGCGCGGCTGGTGGCGAGAAGCCTCAAACCATAGCAGCTTGCCTCTCCCTGATTGGCAGCTGGTTTTCCTGAAACCGGTCACACTTTGCTGTCGCCGACCGTATCGGGCCAGCACCCGCACGAGCTCAAAAAATAACTTGACTCAAATACTCAGATTTGAGAGCCCCTTCCGTCAATGTACGGAAGAGTGGAGACGAGTTGATGCGGAAACGGACGATGACATGGCTCCTGGGGATATCACTGCCGGGCAGCATGGCCCTGCTCGGCCTGTCCGGGCCGGCTCACGCCCAGGACCAGGGCGGCGTCACCGTTCTCAACAAGATCGAGGTCGATGCCGAGAGCGACGAGATCCTCGTGCAGGACGGCTACGTCGCCAAGAAGGACCGCATCGGCACCAAGACCGACACGCCGATGGTCAAGATTCCGCAAGCCGTTTCGGTTGTGACGCAAAAGCAGATCGAGGACCAGAAGCCACGCGCGCTGAACGAATCGCTCGGCTATGTCGCAAGCGCCAATCCGAACAGCTTCGGCTTCGACACCCGCTATGATGCCTTCTTCCTGCGCGGCTTCCAGGCCTTTTACAACGGTATGTTCCGCGACGGGCTGCGCCAGTACAACGGCCCCTCGGCCTGGTTCAAGACCGAGCCCTACGGCATCGAGGGCATCACCATCCTGAAGGGTCCGGCCTCCTCGCTTTACGGCATCAGCGGTCCGGGCGGCATCGTCAATCTGGTCACCAAGCGCCCCAAGGAAGAACAGTTCCGCGAAGTCGAAATGCTGCTCGGCGCACACAATCGCTTCCAGGCCGCACTCGACGCTTCCGGCCCGGTGAACGAAGATGGCAGCGTCCTCTATCGCTTCACCAGCCTCGGCCGCACCAGCGACACCGACCTGGTCGGTTATCCCGACGACAAGATCTATCTGGCGCCGGCAGTCACCTTCAAGCCGGATGAGGACACCAAGCTGACCATCCTCGGCGAATATTCGAAATCCGTCACCGGCGGCACCGCTGCATTTTACAATTCGGGCGGCGCTCTGACGCACCTCTATGAGGGCGATCCCGCCTGGAACGACTTCGACCAGACCCAGGGCCGCATCGGCTACGAATTCGAGCACCGTTTCAACGACGTGCTGACGGTCCGGCAGAACCTTCGCTACAGCGCCGTCGACGCCGACATCGAATATAGCGGTCATTACCCGGCCGGCGTGGATCTGAAACGCTATTGGGGCCACTACACCGAGACCATGAAGAACTTCGTCGTCGACAACATGGCGCAGTTCGAATTCGATACCGGCCAGGTCAGGCATACGGCGGTAGCCGGCATCGATTACGCCTGGTCGAACTATGACGCCGGCAACGGTATCTCCTACGTTTCCGTCGACGACATCAAGGCCGCTCCGGTTCCTTACTCTGGCGGGCAGGAGATGAACCAGCTCGGCGCCTACCTGCATGACCAGATGGAGTGGAACGATTTCACCCTGTTCGCCAGCGGTCGCTACGATTGGGCCGATACCACCTCGACCGCCGCCGACTTCACCAAGTCCAAGCAGGACGACAGTGCCCTTTCCGGCCGGCTCGGCCTGTCCTACCAGACCGAATGGGGCATCACGCCCTATGTCAACTATTCGACGTCGTTCTCGCCCAATATCGGCTTCGTCTATGACGATGTCAGCAGCCCCATCGGTCGCGTCGCCCGTCCGACCATCGCGACGCAAAAGGAAATCGGCGTCAAATACGAGTTTGCCGATTACAACGCCGCCGTCAGCGCCGCTCTGTTCGACATCGACCAGAAGGATGGCGTCGTCTTCGACGCCTCGACCGGCATCAACAAGCAGCGCCAGCTCGACCTGAACTCGCGCGGCGTCGAACTGGAAGCCAGCGCCTCGCTCGACAACGGCCTCAGCATACTCGCCTCTTACACCTATCTGCGCGTGAAAATCGAACGCGGCGCCACGGGAACCGCAGGCAAGGAACTGTCGGCGACGCCAAATCACATCCTGTCGCTCTGGGGGCAGTACCAGTTCGAGGACGGGACGCTGCAGGGGCTCGGGCTGGGCAGCGGCGTTCGCGTTGCCGGCTCGAGCTATGGCGACGACACCAACACCTTCAAGAACGACGCGCGCGCCTTCGTCGACGCCTCGCTCTCCTACGATTTCGGCTACCGCAATCCCAAACTCGAGGGCGTGAAGCTGCAGGTCAACGCCAAGAACCTGTTCGACACTCAAAAATCCATCTGCTCGGCCGGCTATTGCTACCGCGACGAGGGCCGCTCGCTGTTCGCTAGCCTGCGCTACCGCTTCTGATGTCGATCGCCGTTTCCAGCCGGGCATCGACACCTGTCGCGATCGTCCTGGCGATCGGCGGGCTCTACGTCGCGCAGAGCGTAATCGGCGGCATCACCTGGGCGGGCCTGCCGGCGGTGATGCGCGACCAGGGCCTGCCGCTCGACCGGATCGGCCTGGTCTCGCTGATCGCGCTGCCATGGGCGCTCAAGTTTCTATGGGCGCCGGCCGTCGAGCGCTATCGGCTGCCGCCGGTCGGCAAGAACCGCACCGGCACGATCGTCGCCGCCGGTGGGCTCGTGTCCATCGCCGGGCTGTGGGCCGTCGGCGCGCTCGGCCCGGAGGCCTGGTGGCCGGTTCTGGCCTGCCTGACCATCGTCGCCTTCGCCGCCTCGACGGTCGACATTGCCTGCGATGGTTTCGCCGTGCAGAGCCTGGCCAGGGAAAACCACGGCTGGGGCAATGCCGCGCAGGTCGGCGGCGCCTACCTCGGCTCGGCCATCGGCGCCGGCCTATTTCTGCTTCTGGTCGACGCTTATGGCTGGCGCATCGCCGTTTGGGCGATGGCCTTGCTGCTCCTGCCGCTCGGTCTGCCCTTCCTGCTTGGCGTGGCCAACCGCGCGCGCGAGGAGACGCGCGAGCATGTTCCCAGCCTTCTCGACGCGTTGAAGCGTCCCGAAATTCGGCGCGGCCTGGCAGCGTCGGCCATCTATGTCCTGGCCCAGAAGGCGGCACTCGCCATGCTCGGACCATTCCTGATCGACGCCGGGCTCGACCTCCCGATGGTCGGACTTGTCAACGGCGTCGGCAGCATGTTCGTCGGCCTGGCTGCCGCACTCGCCGGCGGCGCTCTCGTCAAATGGTTCGGCCCGCGCAACGTGCTCGTCCTGGCGCTTTTCCTGCGGGGCGGATCGCTGTTCTTCTTTTCGATCTTCGATTTTCTTGGTGGCTTCTCGACCACCGCTTTGATGGCCATCGCGGTGCTCAGCTCGTCCGGCTTCATGGCTCTCGGTTTCGTCGCGCTTTACGCGCAGTTCATGCGCTGGTCAGATCCAAGACAGGCGGGCGTCGACTTCACGCTGTTCCAGTGCATGGACGCACTGATGAGCATGGCCGGCGGGATCGCGGCCGGCTACGCCGCGCAGTATTTCGGCTATGGCGCGTTCTTCGCAGGCGCCGGCCTCGTCGCGCTTCTGGCCGCACCGGCGATCGCCTTCGTATCCGACCGCGGCTGACCGCGGAGCATCGTCGCGCGCTATTCTTCGCTGCCGTCCGCCGCTTGCGTCCCGCGGCGCCAGTAGGCGGTGACCAGGTGCCGGTCGCGCGGCACACCCCATTCCTTGCGGACGATCCTGCGGATCTCGCGGAAATCGCCGAACTCGCATCCGGCCCAGACATAGAGATTGTCGGCAAGCGCGGTCCGGCTCCGCTGCTGCAGCACCGCCGGTAACAGCCTGGCTGTACCGGCCTCGCGCCCATGCCGATAGAACCAGGTGACGGCAACGGCCTCGCCCGCGGCCAGCGGCATCCGATCGTCGGGACCATCGACCTCGATGAACGCTTCGGCGCGGGTTGACGGCGAAAGCTGCTCCAGGATCCTGCCGATCGCCGGAAGCGCGGTGTCGTCGCCGAGCAGCAGCAGGTTTTGCGCCTCGGGCACGCCACCTCCGCCCGGTCCGATCATGCCGATGATCTCGCCGGCAACTGCCTTTTCGGCGAAAGCGGCCGCCGGCGTCTCCATACCGGGGTGGAGGACGAAATCGACATCCAGCCAGCCGCTTGCGGCGTCCAGCGCCCGGATCGTGTAGACCCGCACGACGAGCGCGTCCTCGCCCGACGGCCAGACCATCAGGCCGTCGGCGCCCATCGACGGCCACACCGGCAGCCTGCCGCGCGGCGGCAGCAGCAGCCGCACATGCAGGCCGCCACGGCCAAAGCGGCCGAGATCGTTGCCGGTGAAGCGGACGCGCTGCATATGCGGAGAAATCCGCGTCGAGGACAGCACCGTGATCTCGCGGAAGAACACCGGCGTACCGGCATCGCTGCCGTCGCCCTGCCAGGCGATGCCCCTGGTCGTGCCGAGATGTTGCGAAAAATGGCCGGCGACCGCCATCTTCATGTAGGACAGGCAGGTCTGGTCCTCGGCCGCGACGCTAATCAGCACGCTGTTATCACCGAGCGTCGCCTTCAACGAACCGTAATGCGTGCGAAATTCCCAATGATCGGCAAGGCCGGTATCGATCTCGGATTCGCCGTGCTCGGCGCGCAGCCTGTCCATCACCGACCGGATGGCGGCACCGCTGATCCGGGTTTGCGCACTCAATTGCTCCATCGCTCAGCCTTTCGATGCCGTTTGAACCCGAGCGCGCCATAGACGCCGGCGCCCCCGCCATCGCGGCATGCCACAGCCGGCCTGGCGTTTCCACTAAAAGATGATAAACATAGTCATGTTTTTGGCATCAAGCCAATGAGTCCCGCGCGAGCAACGGCGGCGTGTCGGCGAGATGGGCTAAAGGGCCCTCAAAATGTCCTTCAGCTGATCACCAGGCTGGAGATGCGGTCGCCGTCCAGGGTGAACGCCATGTCGCCCTCGCCGTTGAAGCCGTTGCCTGTGACGGCAATGCGGACGTGATAGGTCTCGCCCGCCGGTTCGATACGAATGATGCTAAGTTTGGACTGCACGCCGATATTGTCCGACTGGTTCCAGCGCGCAATCTGCTCGCGGCCCTTGAACGACCGGCCCCAGTCGCTCAGGAAGGCATCGGGCGTGAACGTCTCGAGGAAAGCCTTGGTGTCGCCGGCGTTGGTGGCTTCGACAAAGCGGCGGATGGCATCGGGCGTGGTCATTTCCTTCCTCCAGGTGGCCTAATCCAGCCGGTGCATCAGATCGTCGTCCAGCCAGCGGGCGAAGAAATAGACCAGTTGCTTGTGCCACCACGGCCATTCATGCGCGACATCGCCGCCCCAATAGTCGACCCAGGCCGGAATCGACTTGTCACGCAGGATCTGTTCCAGCGCCTGCGTATCGGCCAGCATCCGTTCCTCCCAGGCACCCTGCCCGCAGCAGAAGATCAGCCGCAGCGCCTTCAGCCTGACAAGCAGCCCCGGATCGACGATACCCGGCAGGTAGTCGAGCGGCGAGTTGAAGAAAATCTGTCCGTCGAGCGCATTGCCGAAGAAATCGTGGGTCGAGTAAACCCCCGACAGCGCGATGACGCCGCTGGCCAGTTCCGGAAAGCGGAAGACGAAATTCGACGAATGGTAGCCGCCCATCGAGCAGCCGCAAAATAGCGGCTTCAGCGTACGCCCGCCATTGGCCTCGGCTGCGACAGACAGGAGTTCCGGCAGCGCCTCTTCGCGCACATAGCGGAAATACGCTTCATGCCGGGCGATGCGATGGGCCGGCTCGGCATGGCGGTCGAAGAAGGATTCCGCATCGATGCCGTCCAGCGTGAACAACTGGATGCGACCGGTGTCGACGAACTCGGCGAGAGCCGAGACCGCGCCGGAATCCTCGAACTGGTAGAACCGCCCTTGCGAAGTCGGGAACACAACCACGGGTCGGCCGGCATGGCCGTAGCGCTTGTATTCCATGTCGCGGCCGAGGTTGCGGCCAAAACCCTTGTGGTAGGAAACGTCCATCGCCTCACGCCTTTTCCGCATGGATGTAGTCGACCGCCCGGCGCAGCGCCTTCGGGTCGGTGGAGCGCAGCTGATAGGCGTAGTTTCCCATGGCGCGGCTGAAAACCTCCTCGATGGCGTGATGATGGACGATCATGCCGCCATGGGCGGCCAGCACGTCGGCGTGGCTGTGCACATAGTTGAGGTGCCGCTTGCGGCTGGCATAGGCGGTGAAATACTTGCCCCTGTAAGGGCCGCCGGCGGCGTCCTTGACCACCATGTCGGCCCATGCGGCATAAACATCGATATCGAAGGTGTAATTGATGGCATCGGTCATCCAGGCGCCAGGCGGCCGCATGTTGACCTCCAGCGCGATGACCCTGTCGTCCCTGGTTTCGAACAGCTCGATGTGGAAGAAGCGCTCGCGCACGTCGAACGCCTTGAGGATTTTCCTGCCGGCCTCCTCGACCGCCCGGCTGATCTCGGGAAAACAGACATAGCTCATATGGCGGTCGCGGTTGACCACCTCCATGACGCTCTGGTCGTAGCGGTGGCTGGCGGCCAGCACCACCTCGCCGTCGCGGTTGATCAGCCCGTCATAGGTCACCACCAGCCCTTCGATGAATTGCTCCATGACGAAGCTGACGCCTTCCGGCTTGTCCCTGAAGAAGCTGTCGAGTTCGCCGGCGTTGGAGATTTTGAAAGTGTTCGAGGCGCCAGAGCCCGAATCCGGCTTCACCACCACGGGATAGCCGACACGGCGGATGAAGGTCATGGCGCCGGCGCGGTCGGAGCATTTGCGTTGCGGGATGGTTTCGACGCCGCTCTTGCGGAAGAACGCCCGCATGCGGCTCTTGCGTTTCAAATTCTTGACGAAGTCGAGCTTGGTGCCGAAGATGTTGAAGTCGGTGCGGATATTGGCTTCCAGCTCCAGCCAATGCTCGTTGAGCGATTCGAACCGGTCGACGCGGCCCCATTTGTGGATGAAATGGCCGATCGCCCGGAACACCGGATCGTATTCCTCCATGTCGTCGATGCGGTAATATTCCGAAAGGGCTGCCTTCAATTTGCCGTCCAGCGCATCGAACGGGGCGTCGCCAATGCCGAGCACAGTGGCGCCGGCCTTCTTCAGCCGGTCGCAGAAATCGGCGCCATTGGCTGGAAAATGCGGCGAGAAGAACACGAAGTTCATGGACGATCCCTCCCGGCGGCGAGCCATCGCACCCCCGCCGACAATCGACTCTGGCGCATTTGCCGGGCTCGGGGAAGAGCAACTGGATCAGGTGAGCGGCTGGGCCCGCGAAAGGTGACGCCAAAACCGCAAAATAAAAAACCCGCCTCGACAGCGGGTCCTCGGCGCCAGTCAGCACCATACCCAAATTAGTAGCATAGCTGCCGGCACAAAGCAAGAACAAAGTTGCTGTAATCAGGAAAAATCGCTTCATGTCGGCGCCGCGCCTTCATTGCAGCTTGGGTTCCTCGCCCCACGAAATGGGGATAGGTGGCTCGGCGAAGCCGAGACGGAGAGGGGACTGCGCCCTGCGAAGGCCCCCTCTCCGGCCGCGGAGCCTGTCCTTGGGCTTGCCGAAGGCAAGACCCGTGGACAGCCACCTCTCCCCCGTTTCGCGACGGCGAGGAACGCAAGTCTTGAGGCTGGATCGGCAGCTTCTGCGACAGCGAGGCTCCCACTTGCCTCGCTTTGCCCGCTCCTGTATGAAATCCGCCATGAGCCCGCGCGCCACCTCTTTTGCGTCCCGTCAGACCGGCATTGCCGGCCAGACCGTTCGCGCGCTTGCCTCCACCCTGCTGCTTCTCGGCCTTATCGGCGATCGCCGGGTTCGCTGAAGGAGCGCCCGGCGGTCGAATTCGCCGCTCACGCGCACGCTCCTTGGCCAGTCACAAATTGGCACGTCACATCAAGCGAACGAAATTCTGGTAAAGGCGCCGCTCGCCACCAATCCGCCTGAAGCTGGATTCGCGAGCCGCCGGGAGAAAAGACGATGAACGCACGAGAAGATATCCGTCTGAATGTAGAGGAAACCGCCAAGCCCGCGAAGGGCATGCCGGACGCCGCCCGCAAATACCAGCCCTATCCGACCGTCGGTCTTGCCGATCGCACCTGGCCTTCGAAAGTGATCGACAAGGCGCCGATCTGGTGCTCGGTCGACCTGCGCGACGGCAACCAGGCGCTGATCGATCCGATGGGCCAGGAACGCAAGGCGCGCATGTTCGCCCTGCTGCTCGACATGGGCTTCAAGGAGATCGAGATCGGCTTCCCGTCGGCCTCGCAGACCGACTTCGATTTCGCCCGCTGGTGCATCGAACAGGGCAACGTGCCCGCCGACGTCTCGCTGCAGGTGCTGGTGCAGTGCCGGCCGGAACTGATCACCCGCACTTTCGAGGCGCTGAAGGGCGCCACCAACCCGATCGTCCATTTCTACAACTCGACCAGCGAATTGCAGCGCCGCGTCGTCTTCGAGAAGGACGTCGCCGGCATCAAGCGCATCGCCACCGATGCGGCCAAGATGATCACCGACATGGCGGCCAAGGCCGGCGGCGGCTACCGTTTCGAATATTCGCCGGAGAGCTTTACCGGCACCGAGCTCGAAGTGGCGCTGGAGATCTGCAACGCCGTCACCGAGATCGTCAAGCCGACGGCGGAGAACAAGCTGATCATCAACCTGCCCTCCACGGTCGAGATGTCGACGCCCAACATCTATGCCGACCGCATCGAATGGATGTGCCGCAATCTCGACGAACGCGAGAACCTGTTGATCTCGCTGCATCCGCACAATGACCGCGGCACCGGCATCGCCACCACCGAACTCGGCCTGATGGCGGGCGCCGACCGCGTCGAAGGCACCCTGTTCGGCAACGGCGAGCGCACTGGCAATGTCGACATCGTCACGCTGGCGCTCAACATGTACACGCAAGGCGTCGATCCCGGGCTCGACTGCTCCGACATCAACCGCATGAAGGACGTCTACGAATACTCCAACCAGCTGAAGATCCCCGAGCGCCATCCCTACGTCGGCGAGCTCGTCTACACTGCCTTTTCCGGCTCGCACCAGGACGCCATCAACAAGGGCATGAAGGCGCTGCGCAAGGCCAACACGCCGCACTGGGAGGTGCCCTATCTGCCGATCGACCCGGCCGATGTCGGCCGCAGCTATGAAGCCATCATCCGCATCAACTCGCAGTCCGGCAAGGGCGGCATCGCCTATGTGCTGCATGCGGATTACGGCCTCAACCTGCCGCGCAACCTGCAGATCGAGTTCAGCCAGGCTATCCAGGCGATCACCGACTCCGAAGGCAAGGAGGTGCCGGTCAAGCGCATCTACGAGCGCTTTCTCGACACCTATGTCGACCAGCCCGGCGCGCGGCTGAAGTTCCTCGACCACCACACCTATCCCGACACCGAGGTCAAGGGCCGGCGCGTGGTCGAGGCGGTGATTCTCGACAAAGGCAAGGAGGTGACCATATCAGGCACCGGCACCGGCCCGATCGACGGCTTCGTCGATGCGCTGTCGCGCCATGTCGGGGTGCCGATGTCGGTGCTCGATTATTCCGAGCATTCCATGCAGCGCGGCTCGAATGCCTCGGCCATTTCCTATGTCGAGATGGAACATCCGGACGGCAAGCTGTTCGGCGCCGGCATCAACACCAACATCGTCGCCGCCTCGCTCGAAGCCGTGGTTTCGGCCGCCAACCGCATCGTCGGCCGAAAGGGCGGCTAGCCGGGACTGCCAGGCCCGCGCATCAGCCCACCGGAAATTTTATCCGGTGGGTACGCTATCGCACCATAAGCACATGCTTGTAAGGCGCCGCCAGCGCGATATGATCGTACCTCAACCTGTGCCGAATTCGAAGGGATCGACACTTGCAGCATACCACGCCTGCCGCCCCCGCAGTGCGCGAAACGTTGGAGCGATTGCTTGCCAGCGAAACGTTCGGACGATCCGAGCGCGCGCGCAAGCTGCTCCGCTACCTCGTCGAGCGCGAGCAGGCAGGCGAAGCCGACAGGCTCAAGGGCTTCTCCATCGCGATGGACGTGTTCGGCAAGGACGGCGATTTCGATCCGTCGACCGATGCGGTGGTGCGGGTGCAGGCCGGCAGGCTGCGCGAGCTGCTGCAGCAGTATTTCGCCAATGAGGGCGTTGCCGAACCGGTCCGCATCGCCATTCCGCGCGGCGGCTATGTTCCGTCCTACGAACTCAACGCCATTCGCTTGCCGGCGGAGGTGGAGCCCAAGGCAGAAAGCAAGCCGGAGCCGGCAACAGAGGAAGCGGCGACGACCGCCCCGCCCGGATCGCTGGAGGACGCCCGCAACCGGGCACATCCGGCTGCATTGCTGAGCGTTCCAGCCGTCGCCCCTGCTGCTCCTTCGCTGCAACGCCATTTGCAGTTCTTCTGGCTGGCGATCGCGCTGGTCATCCTCATGCTGGGTGTGCTGATCCTTCGCCAGGGCAGCGTGGTGTTGCTGACCGGCGGCGACACGGCGATCGAGACCGCGGTGGCGACCGGCAGCATAGCAGCGCCTCCGGTTGAAAACCTCCCCCAGGTCTACATCGCCATCAAGGCCGACAGCGACCTGGCTCGCCGTGTCGCCGCATCGCTGCGCGCCGGCCTCAGCGGCTTCGATACCATCAATTTCATTGGCCGTGATGCCGACAGCCCGCCCGATCCAGTAACCGACGCCGCCAGCTTTGTATTCGATGTCCTGCCCGGGCCGCGTAGCGGCGACATCATGCTCGAGCTGCAAAGCGTGGCGACCGGCCGCGTGCTGCTCTCACGCAACCTGACCGCCGGCGACAGCGCAAACACCGCCATCGAGGACCAGATCTCCGGCATTTTGAGCTCGGCTCTTCCCGCCTCGGGCACGATCTACAACTACATCGAGCAGAGCGGCATCCAGACCGGGCTGACGGCGTGTCTGGTGCTCAACGGCAAATATTATCTCGACCAGAATGCCCAGACGCATGAAGCCGCCTACCGCTGCCTCGAAGATCTTGCCAACCGGGAGGCGAAGTCGTCGCTCGTCTATTCGGAACTCGCGTCCTTGCATCTCGAAGCGGTCACCGACCACTATCCCTACCCCGCCGACGCGACGATCGACAAAGCCATGACGTTTGCCCATCGCGCCATCCAGATGGGCCCGACCAGCCCCTACGCGCACCGCGCCCTTGGTTATCTCAATTCGCGCATGGGCGATTCCGCGGAATCGATCCGCTGGATGCGCAAGGCCTATGAGCTCAATCCCTACGATCTCGCAATGGCCGCCGCCTATGGCTACGGGCTGGTTTTCGCCGGCAGGTACAGCGAGGGCACCCCGATCCTCGCTCACGCGGTGGACATCGCCAGCGCCCATCCGACATGGTGGGATTACGGGCTGTTCGCCGGAGAGTTCATGATGGGCGACATTCACAAGGCCACGCTCGCCAGCGACGGCTTGCGAACGACGGAAATGAAATCGCATTATCTGGCGGCGCGGCTGATCGGCGCCAAGGCTGCCGGCCGCGAGAAGCTGGCGAGCAGGCTGCTGCAGGAACTGACCACCAAATTCCCGAAATTCGCAGCCGATCCGCGCGCAACCTTCGTCGAACGAAGATATCCCGCCGATCTGACCAACCGGCTGGTGGAAGCCCTGCGCGCCGCCGGCCTTGGCGGCGCCAGCTGACGTCTCCCGGCGCGTGCACGACGTCAGGTGATCGCGAAGATTTTACTGGCCATCCGGACGGCCAAAGCGCAATTCAGACACAATTTGAACCGGCCAATCTGATCCCACATAGGTCTGATCCCGCATAAGACTGATCTCCGCATAAGTCTGACCTCCCGCAAAGACTGATCCGCATAAGACCGCCCCCGGCATCCTGACTGATCCCGGCACCAAGCCATAAAGTTTGCATGACCCCATCCCTTTACGCCGCCGAACGGGGCACCGGCCCGACAACGATCGCCTTCCTGCATGGTTTCGGTGGCTGCCACGACGACTGGCGCGACGTGGCCGAGTCTCTGGCGCCCGGCGCGCGGACCCTGGCCTATGATCTGCCGGGACATGGGCTGTCGCTCGATTTTCCGGGCGGCGGTCCGGCCAGGATTGCAGCCAGTGCCGTCCTTGCCGATCTTTCCGCTCGCGGGATAAAGCGGGCTCATCTCGTCGGTCATTCGATGGGCGGCGCCGTGGCCGCCCTGATGGCATTGAGCGAGCCTGAAAAGATGGCCTCGCTGACGCTGCTGTCGCCGGGCGGTTTTGGTCCTGAGATCAATGGTCCGCTGCTGCGTCGCTACGCCGCCGCTGCCGGCACGGATGAAATCCGCGCCTGTCTTGCCGCCATGTCGGGACCGCAAAGCCGGCCCTTGCAGCATAGGGTCGATCTCGTCGACGAGATGCGCCGGCGTCCCGGCCAGTCGCGGACACTTGTCGAGTTCGCAGCCGCCATGACCAGGGATGATCGGCAAGGCGTCATTCAGCGCGAACGGCTGGAAACGCTGAACATGCCGGTCATGGTGGTTTGGGGAACCGACGACGCGGTGCTGCCCGTCAGCCAGGCGGACGGCGTGCCGAAGCATTTTCATCTGCACCACGTGCTGGAAGCCGGCCATATGCTGGTCGAGGAAGCGCCCGGCCTGGTCGTCGAGGCCGTCCGTCGCAATATGCGACGCCGCAGCAGGCGGCTTCGTCCGGGATTCGCCGCTGCGGCGAGCTGATCGGTCTTCGCGCAGGCACGGCGGCGGCGCTGGTGCTGCTCCAGCGAACCCTTGCCCGCTCATCGATCTCGCAAGTGCATTTTGGCGGCGGCTGTGTTAATTCGGTGTTAACCAAACCCCGCGAGGCAACGCCGATGAAGGACGCAGGCGAGAACATCACCCAGATCGATCAGTCGCGAAAACTGTCCGATGCCATTCGCGACGTCAAGAACGCCTTCGCCGACCGCGATGACGTCGTCGTCGAGATGCGCGAAGCGCATCGCATGCGGCTCGATCTGCTTGCCGCCGAACTCGCGCCGGTCTTCGGCGACGTACCCACCGATATGGACAGTTTCGACTTCGCCGTCTCGTCCGGCCTGCAACCACGGCTGTGGATCGACGCGGTCAGCCATGTCGCCATGGGACGCGACCGCCGCACCTACCGCTTTCTCAAGGACACGCGCATCGGCCGCGTCGTGCTCGCCGAGTCGACCGAGATGAAGGTCGTTGCCGATCAGGTGACGCGCTATGTCGCCGAGCGCGTCGTCGAACGCCAGAGGATGATGGAAGGCGGCATCGAGCAGGCCGTCGCCGGCCTGAAACGCGCCCTGGTGGCGGAGGCTGAGCCGCCGCTGCATGTCCCTGCGCGCAGCAACGGCTGGTCGGCGTTCTTCTCGGGTCTCGGCCTGATCGCCGCCGGCGCCCTGGTCGGCCTGGCGATTTCGCTCGTGCTGTTCTGGGACCGCATCGTCGCGATGAAAATCAGCTTTTAAAGCATTTGCAGCCAAGTGATGTCACTTGGCGTCGCAGAGTGCGGCTGACGACCGGCGAGACGCTCCCATCTGAGTTCACCGCGCCCCGGCAAGCGTGGCCTCGGCCCCCACGCCAAGCTCCATTGTCTGCAGGTCGCTGGGCGGCAATGCCGGCCCGGTCAGGCCGCGGCGCGTCAGCCTGATCCGCCAATTGTCCTTTTCACCGTCGATGTCGAGCAGATTGTATTGCGCCGGCGCATGCGAACTGCCGGGCGCCTGCCCCGCGGCGGCGACCCCGACCACCGGAATTTTGATCTTGCGGGCGCCGATGAAGAACAGCGACGGCACATGCGAATGGCCGTGCAGCACAAGCTCGGCGCCGTGCCGGTGAAGAACCTTGTGGAAGCGCGAGATGCCGAACAGCCGCTTGTTCTGCGAAACGGCGCCGCGCACCGGCGGGTGGTGGATCATGATCACCCGGAACAGGCCGCGCTTGCCCGTGGCGTCGAGCATGTCGCGCAGCCGTTCCGCCTGGCCCTCCAGAAAGAAGCCGTTGGCCATGAATGGAGCCGTGGCGCGCGCCGTCGTGACGCCGACCAGCGCAACATTGCCGCGTACGCGCAAATAGGGAAAGGTGTTGCGGTCGACCGGCGTATTGACGCCGTCGCCGGTCATCCACGCCGCCCAGGACCGGCAGGTCTTGTCGAAGGCGCCCGGCACATAGGCGTCATGGTTTCCCGGCACGACCGACACGTCATTGGGCGAGCCCAGCGTCTCCAGCCAGTGCTTGGCCATCTCGAGCTCACCGTCGAGCGCCAGATTGACCAGGTCACCGGTGATGGTGAGATGGTCCGGCCCGCTGGCCTTCATATCGGCGACGATCGTGTCGATGACGGCATCGTGCATGTAGCGGCGGCGGTTGCGCTGCCAGTTGACGTAACCGACCACGCGCTTGGAGGCGAGATCGCGATAGGTTACATCGGGAAGCGGCCCCAGATGGACATCGGAAATATGCGCGAGCCTGAACATCTTTTCTTCATAGGCGAGGCGCGCGCGGCTTTCCACTCACGGTTTCGCGGACGATGACGACGCCGGATCCGGAGCAAGCCCTGCGTCAGACCGGCTGGCCGGGCTTCAGGGCAAGGCTGTTTCACCTGTACTTCGTACTGCGGCGTCCGATGACGCTCGGCGTGCGCGGCTTGATCCACGACCGCCCCTCCAATTCCGTCTTCCTCATCCGCCACACCTATGTCCCGGGCTGGCACCTGCCCGGCGGTGGCGTCGAGTTGGGCGAGACGATGATCGACGCGCTGACACGCGAAGTCTTCGAGGAAGGCAACATCGCGCTGACCGGACCGCCGGTGCTGAAGTCGCTGCATTTCAACCGCCGCGCCAGCCGCCGCGACCATGTCGGCCTCTATCTGGTCGAAGAGTTCGACCAGCCAAGCCCTAAGCTGCCCGACCGCGAGATCGCCGAAGCCGGCTTCTTCCCGCTCGACCGCTTGCCGGTGGGCACGACACCGGCAACTTTGCGGCGGATTGCCGAGGTTTTTGATGGCGCGGCGATATCGCCCTACTGGTAGATCACGCCGCCTTCCTGAACCTGTCGCGGTCATGCAGCGCGCCATAGTCGAGCTCAGGCCCGACCGGCACGATGCGCGTCGGGTTGATCGTCTCGTGGCTGCGGTAATAATGCGCCTTGATGTGGTGCAAATTCACCGTGCCGGCGACGCCAGGCACCTGATAGAGATCGCGCAGGTAATTCGACAGGTTCGGATAGTCGGCGATGCGGCGCAGATTGCACTTGAAATGGCCCACATAGACCGGGTCGAAGCGGACCAGAGTCGTGAACAGCCGCCAGTCCGCCTCGGTGATGCGGCCGCCGACGAGATAGCGCTGCCTCGACAGACGGTCCTCCAGCATGTCGAGCGCCGAGAACAATTCGCCGAACGCCTCCTCGTAGGCCGCTTGCGTGGTGGCGAAGCCGGCGCGATAGACGCCGTTGTTGACCGCGGGATAGACCAGCGCATTGATCGCATCGATCTCGCCGCGCAACGGTTGCGGATAAAAATCGAGCTTGGCATCGCCCCATTCGTCGAAGGCCGAATTGAGCATCCGGATGATCTCGGAGGATTCGTTGGAGACGATGGTCTGCTCGCGTTTGTCCCACAGCACGGGAACGGTGACCCGGCCCGAATAGCCGGGATCGGCCCTGGTGTAGATCTGGTGCAGGAAATCGAGGCCGTAGAGCGTGTCGCCGGTGGCGCCGTCCTCGGCCAGGAACGTCCAGCCGTCGCCGCCCATGAAATGATGGACGACCGAGACGGAAATCACGTCCTCGAGTTTTTTGAGCACGCGAAAGATCAACGTCCGATGCGCCCACGGGCAGGCGAGCGAGACATAGAGGTGGTAGCGGCCGGGCTCGGCCTTGAAGCCGCGTTTTCGCCCTTCGGCCGGCGCGCCGTCGCGGGTCACCCAGTCGCGCCACTGCGACTGCGCGCGCACGAATTTGCCGCCGCTCTCCCCGCTATCGTACCGGCGGTCCTGCCATTGGCCTTCGACTAGCAATCCCATGCAATATCCTTTCGCGTTCCTACCCGATGTAGGGCACCAAGCGGCGCCGCGGAAATCCCCGATGCTGAACAGATCGTCAACGGCTGCGTCGTCGAGTGCGGTCGGCTGCGCCGGCCGATTGCGGCGGCTGAAAATTGGTGCTAGCGGACAATCCGCATGTTCGACTTTGCCCTGATCCGGTTCGACCGACGACGAAAGAGCGCCCACGCTTGATGAAGCGCTGACTGGCGAATGCTGCCGCTTGCAGCAAACCTTCCCTCGCATACCGGAACGCAAAGACCATGAGCCTTGCCGACTTGAAATACCTGGCCGACGTGAAATACCTGCCGGAAACTCCGGCGCACGATCCTGAAATCGAAGCCATCAATGACGAGGCCTTCGGGCCGGGCCGTTTCGTGCTCGCCGCCTACAAGATCCGCCAAGGTGGCCCGCATGAACGCGCTTTGTCCTTCGTGGCCGTCGATGGCGCAATCGTCGTCGCCTCGGTACGGATGACGCGCATCGCCGCCGGTGCCGGCCGCGCGCTGATGCTCGGGCCGCTCGCCGTGCGGCCGGCCTTCAAAAATCTCGGCATCGGCCGCCGGCTGGTGGTAATCGCGCTGGAAGCCGCCGCCAAGGCCGGCGCACCGGCGGTGATGCTGGTCGGCGACGAACCTTACTACGGCCCGCTCGACTTCAGGAGGCTGCCGCGCGGGCAGATCTCGATGCCGCGTCCGGTCGACCCCGACCGGCTTTTGGCGCATGAGATCGTGCCGGGCGCGGTGGCGAGGCTGGCGGGCGAGGTTTGCCACGCCGACCAGGCAAGGATTGCCGCGCACATCGCCGCGATGGCATGACCGTGCCGGTGCTGTCGCACGGTGGCTTGGCGGCATAGTCTGGGCACGGAGGAGGACGTCGAGATGAACCCGAACGGCCAGATTGCGATCGTCACCGGTGGCGGCTCCGGCCTTGGCGAGGCGACGGCGCGCGCTCTTGCCGCCGGCGGCGCCAGGGTTGCCGTCCTCGATCTCGGTATCGAGCGTGCGGCCAAGGTGGCGGCCGACATCGGCGGCATCGCCGTCCGATGCGATGTGAGCGACGCCGAGAGCGGTGCCGCCGCAGTCGCGGAAGCGGCAGAGACGCTCGGCGCACCGCGCATCCTGGTCAATTGCGCCGGCATCGTTGTCGGCATGAAGACGATCGGCAAGGACGGACCGCATCCGCTCGATCAATACCGCAAGGTGATCGAGGTCAATCTGGTCGGCACCTTCAACATGATTCGCCTGGTTGCCGACCGGATCGCCAGGCTCGAGCCGCTGCAGGGCGGCGAGCGCGGCGTCATCGTCAACACCGCGTCGGTCGCAGCCTATGACGGCCAGATCGGCCAGGCCGCCTATTCCGCGTCCAAGGCCGGCGTCGTTGGCATGACGCTGCCGGTGGCGCGCGATCTCGCCCGCTCCGGCATTCGCGTCTGCACCATCGCACCCGGCATCTTCAGGACGCCGATGATGGCCGGCATGCCGCAGGAGGTGCAGGATTCGCTCGGCGCCGCTGTGCCCTTCCCTTCCCGTTTGGGCGAGCCTTCGGAATACGCGGCACTTGCCTTGCACATCATCGAGAACCAGATGCTCAACGGCGAGACCATTCGCCTCGACGGCGCCATCCGCATGGCGCCGAAATAAATGCGACGGTGATGCCTTGGACGAACCCAGGAAAGACGTGATCCGCGCGACCGATACCGAGGCGATCAGGCTGGCAAAGACGCTGATCCGCAGCGCCCGTTTCGGCGCGTTGGCAGTGCTCGAACCAGGAACCGGTTCGCCGCTGGCCAGCCGGGTCGGCGTCGCCACAGACATCGACGGCACGCCATTGATCCTGGTATCGATGCTGTCCGCCCATACCGGCGCCATCCTTGCCGACCCGCGCTGCTCGTTGCTCGTCGGCGAACCCGGCAAGGGCGATCCGCTGGCGCATCCGCGATTGACGCTCGTCTGCCGCGCCGTGCGGCTCGAACGCAGATCGAACGAACACGCCCGCGCCGAGCGGCGCTACCTCAACCGCAACCCCAAGGCAAAACTCTATGCCGGGCTCGGCGACTTTTCGATCTTCCGGCTCGAACCGGAGCGCGCCAGCCTGAACGGCGGCTTCGGCAAGGCCTATCTGCTCGACCGCACCGATCTGGTCGCGACGGGAGCGATCGTCGAAGAGCTTGCCGCCGGGGAGCAATCGGCGCTCGACCACATGAACGCCGACCATCTCGATGCGATTGCCCTCTACGCAAGTCATTTCGGCGGGGCCGAGAGTGACGGCTGGATCGTCACCGGGTTCGACGCCGACGGGATGGATCTCGTATCGGGCGACAATGTCTGTCGGGTTTTCTTCCCCGAGCCGCTGAGAGCGGCGCGCGACCTCAGGCCTGTCCTGATCGACATGGCAAAGGCTGCCCGATCGGCAAATTAATCACAGCCGCACGGTTAATCGGCTTGCATGGAAAGCAAGCCTTGAGATTTGAGCGAAATGTTCTACCTTTGCGAGTGACGCTGAATCGTTGGCGTGCATCTATAGGGAAAGTCTATGGAATCCGACGCTATTGCCCCCATAGCGGCGGATGAGCAAGAAGGCATGGGGGATCTATGGTCTCGAACAAACTAGTCGCCAACGCCGGAACCGCGGCTGCGTTTCTGACGCTGATGGGCAACGAAAAACGTTTGTTGATCATGAGCTATCTGGCCGAGGGCGAGATGTCGGTCGGCGCCATAGCCGAGAAGGTATCGCTCAGCCAATCCGCCCTGTCACAGCATCTGGCCAAGCTGAGGGCTTCCGACCTTGTCGAGACCCGCCGTGACCGGCAAATGATCTATTATTCCTGCAAGTCCGCGGCGGTGCGCGAATTGCTGCACATGCTGGACGGCATTTTCGGCGAAGGTGAACTGTCGCAGATGGCTCACCGGCTGCGTCGCGCCGGGACCTGAGCGGCCGAGGCGGAGAATGCCCCCGCCAAATCCGCTTTGCTACCAAGTCCGCTTTGCTGCCAAGTCCGCTTTGCTGCCAAGTCAGCCTTGCTATTGAACGCGCTCGTCGGCGGCCTGCGCAATCTCGTCCTTGAACTCGACCTTCGTGCCCGGCTGCACCATGGAGGCAAGGTCTTCGGCATCCCAATTGGTCAACCGGATGCAGCCATGCGAAAAGGTCGTGCCGATCTTGCTTGGTTCGGGCGTGCCGTGGATGCCGTAGCTTTCGATGGAGAGATCGATCCAGACCGATCCCACGGGATTGTTCGGCCCGGCAGCGATGGTGAAGGGCCGCTTGGTCTTGACCCCCTTGAAAGCGAAGTCCGGATCGTAGTGATAGGTAGGGTTGTGCACCACGCGCCTGACCTCCGCCATGCCGCTTGGCGCCGGCTTCTCCTCGCTCCCAATCGAGGCGGGGTAGACCGCCAGCCATTTGCCGGCACGGTCGAGCACACGCACCAGGCGGGCGCCCTTGTCGACCTCGACGACGGCAACGCCGGCGGGAGGGTCGCCCCTGCTGACATCAGGCACCACCAACGTCCTGCCTGGTTTCCTGAGGCTGGTGCCCGGATTGAGCATTCGCAGCAATTGTTCGCTGACGTGGAAGCGCTCAGCCAACCTCTCCACCGCATTGCGATAGCCGAGCCGCCGCAAGCGGGCCATCCTCTCCAAGCGAGCCGGAATACGCCTGGTGAAAGGTCCGCGCACATCCTTGCGCATCACCTCATAGGTCACCAGCACCGGCTTGGCGGAGGTTGCGATGAGTTTGCTCCAGGTTTGTGGACTGAGCTTGCCATCGGGCGGAAGTCCGTTTGCCGCCTGAAACGCGGCGACGGCCTTGGCGAAGTTCTGGGAAAGGCGACCGTCGATGAGGCCCGGCGAGAAGCGGGCGCGATCCAGAAGGATCTGCGCCTTCAGCAGCATCGGATCGACACCCTTCGGTTCGCCGATAGTGAATTGGGCCTGATTGACGGTGGCTGGATCGAGCTTGGCCGCGCGAGCCACGCCGCATGCGAGGGCAAGCGTGGCGGCAAAGACGAGGAGGAGCCTGATCATCGATGTCCTCCCAGGACCGCAGCAGGAGCCCGCCTCTATGACGCGGCATGGCCCCGTGGGGTTCCTTCGCCCCATCGAAATTCTGCATTGAAGCGGCTTGGCCGAAGTGCCGTGCCGCGGGAATCAATATCTCCATGCCGCCAGGAGGCCAGGCAAGGCGTCTCGGCCCGGCGCCTTGTGATTGGATTTGACCGTTAGAACGGCGTGCATCCATTTGGACGCTGAGATACGGTCAGAGCTTCGGATCCGGCATCATGCCTTCCGAAGCCGAATCCCGATTCGCGGCCGACGCCAAGATCCGCCGAGGAAGCCATGAATCCGATCCGCATAGACGACCCGCAGGATCCTCGCGTCGCCGCCTATCTCGACATCCGGGAACGCGATCTTGCCGGCCGGCAGGGCCGTTTCGTCGCCGAAGGCAAGGTGGTGCTCGACACGCTGCTTGCCGCCCGTCGCTTCGAGGCAGAATCGGTGCTGGTGCTCGAGAACCGGCTGGCCGGCCTCGATGACGTCCTGCGCAAGGCGCCTGCCAGGCTTCCGATCTATGTCGCATCCGGCGAAGTCATCGACAGGATTGCCGGATTCCACATGCATCGCGGCATATTGGCGATCGGCCGCAAGGGCGCGGCCGTCTCCGCTGAAGCTTTGCTCGGCGCACTGCCCGCCCGCGCGCTGATCGTGGTGCTGGTCGGCATCGCCAATCATGACAATATGGGATCGATCTTCCGCAATGCCGCCGCCTTTGGCGCGGATGCCGTGCTTCTCGATCCGACCTGCTGCGATCCGCTGTACCGCAAGGCAATCCGCGTCTCGGTGGGCGCGGCCTTGAAAGTCCCCTTCGCCTGCTTTGCCGATACCGCCGGCTGCACCGCAATGCTCGACCGGCAAGGCTTCAGCCAATTCGCCTTGTCGCCGCGCGGGCAGATCGACATTCGCGATGCCAAGAGAAACGAGCGGCTGGCGCTCTATCTCGGCACCGAGGGCGAAGGCCTGCCGGAAAGCCTGCTTGCCCGCCTGCAGACGCTGCGGATCGGTATGGCGCAGGGCTTCGACAGCCTGAACGTCGCCGCCGCGTCAGCCATCGCGCTGCATCATTTTTCCGGAGCCTAATTTAGAGCCGGGGCGTCCCGCTCGCGCTTGTGGAATCTTAGTCGGTCGAAGCGGCCTTCTGCAGCGCCCGCACCCGATCGGCAAGGCTGCGTCCGCCGCTCCCCGGCCGCGTATCCTCAGGCGCTGCAAGCGCCCGGGCGATCGGCGAATCCGGCCCGTCGAGCTTTGCCGTCAAGGCGACGACTTGCGCCGCCAGATCGTTCATCTCTTCGCGCAATGCCGCGCTGGCGCTGCCGGTATCGTCTCCGGTCCGCGATTTCGACGTTTCGACGGCAGCAAGATCTGTCTTCAGCCGCCTGTTCTCGCGTGCCAGCGACGTCAGCCTGGCCTCCAGCCGCTCGCGGTCGGCGTCGAGCTTGGCGGTTGTCTGTTCGATGTCGCCGTTGGCGGCCACATTGACCTGGGTGCCTGGCACGCCGGCAAGACCCACCGCAGGCGCCCTTTCAGCGCCTTTCGGCTTTTCGCGAAGGCGCACCAGTTCCTTCTCGCGGCGCTCGAGCCTGTCCTCGCGATCGGCCAGCGAGGCGAGCAGGCGTTCGACCTTCTTTTCCAGATCGCCGGTTCTTTTCTTCTCGGCCTTCAGCGCGTCCCGCAAAACCTTGCTTTTGGCTGCCAATTCCTGGCTGCGCCTGTCCGCCTCCTTGCGCTGGCCGCGCAGCAGCGAAATGTCGCTTGCCAACTTCTGCAGCTCGGATTCGCGCGCCACCAGCTCGATCTGCCTGCTGCTGGATGAAAAACTGGCGTCGTCATACATGTGCTCCAGTTTCCGCAGTTCGAGCCCGCGCTTTTCGAGGGCGCGCTCGGTCTCCGCAAGCCGTTCCGACAGCTGCTGCAGTTGCTCATCGCGCTTGCGAAGCTCCTCGCCGCTGGCTGTAAGATCGGCGACGACCCGGTTCTTGTCCTGTCGCTCGGCCGCCAATTCCTTCAGGGCTTCGCGGTCGCGGCCGATCTCGACCAGCTGTTCGGCGGCTTTCTCGCGCAATGACTTGACGGTCATTTCAAGCCGGCGCACCGAAACCGCGAACTCGGCGCGAATGCGATCCTTGTCCGCCTGGATCTCGGCCAGCGTCAACGGCATCGAGCCCTCGACGCGCTTGCGCGTCAGCGCCACCGCCCGCCGCCACACGGCCGGAGCAATCATCAGCGCCAGGAAGCCGGCGCAGAGAAAGCCGAGAACAAAGAACAGGATCGACTGGACCAAGATGACTATCCGTTGTGCATGGCAACCGCCAAAGGTCGACTTTGCCATCTCCGCATGACGGAAATCCGGCGCCACGGCAAGAGTATGCCGCGGCAAAGCTCAGACCGTGGGATCACAGCTCCAATCGCAGTGGCGCCATCATGCAGGTGTCAGAACGGATTCCAGGTCGCGCGCTGGGTGAGCTTGAGGTAGCCGAGATTGACGCCGAGACGAGCGCCGACGCCGGTACGGATCGGCACGAGCAGCACATTGTTGTTCTTCAGCACGTTGAAGCCGACGCCGGCGACGACATAGGCGGAGCCGGCGACGCCGCCAAAACGATTATAGAGGCTGCTCACATCGTCGAGATTGTAGACCAGCATCATGACGCGCGAGCCCTCGCCGCCGAAATCCCAGCCGAGCGAAGGGCCTTGCCAGAACACTTTGTGGTCGCCGGCATTCTTGGTGTAGAGCGTGCCTTCGCCATAGGTCAGGCCACCGATCAGCGCCCCGGACCCCTCTTCGCCGAGCAGATAGCCGTTCGGCAGGCCATAGGTGGCGAAAATCTTCTCGACGACGGTGGCGAGCCCGCCCGATGTCGCGCCGAAGAATTTATGACCGGAATCGACGATCTCCTGCGCGGTGTATTCCTGCGCCCGCGCGGCCGATGCCGAAAAGGCGACAAGGCCGATGAGCGCGATCGTCATTGAGATGACACGGAAAAAAGTCCGGTCGTAGAATCGGGAAACCATGCTTCCAATCTCCGTCAGGGAGCACTTTCGCCGACGCCTCGCACCCGTACGGCTCTTTGGCGGCCGTTAAGGATGACTGTTAGGGGCAAACTATGCCGTAATCCTTTTTCAACCATTAAACTCCCACATGAAGATGGCGGTTCGAAGGCTGTTTTCACATCGCCCGCGCAGCACCCTGCTGCGTGAACACGCCATTTTCAACAATCATGATTTCGGATTTGTTGCTGCACGCACAAGCGCTGTGTATTCAGAATGCTTGGGAGAGAGCGTGATTCGTGTGGACAGGCGTGATCATGATCGCCCGGTCATTGTGTTGTGAAATTTGCAGGGATTTTTGCCGATGGCCGAGCTTTTCACCCTTTCCGCACCCGATCTGGCAGCGCTGCTGTGCAGCCGGGTCTGCCACGACATCATTTCGCCGGTCGGTGCCATAAACAACGGGCTTGAGCTGCTCGACGAAGGCGGCGCCGACGAAGACGCCATGAAGCTGATCCGCCAAAGCGCCAAAAACGCCTCCGCCCGCCTGCAATTCGCCCGCATCGCCTTCGGTGCCGCCGGTTCCGCCGGCATGCTGATCGACACCGGGGACGCCGAGGCCGTGGCCATCGCCTTCCTGAAGAACGAGAAGCCGGAACTGATCTGGAACGGAACCCGCGCACTGTTGCCCAAGAACAAGGTCAAGCTGCTGCTCAATCTCATCCTCGTCGCTAACGCCGCCATTCCGCGCGGCGGCAGGCTGGTGGTCACGCTGGAGAACCTCGAGACCGAGCCGCGCTTTGCGCTCGCGGCGAGCGGCCCGATGCTCCGCGTGCCGCCCAAATTCCTGGAATTGCATTCCGGCCACAGGCCGGAAGAGCCGATCGACGCGCATTCGGTGCAGCCCTATTACACGCTGCTCCTGGCCCGCGAAGCCAACATGACGATTTCGATCCATGCGACCGCCGACGAGATCGTCCTTTCCGCAGCCTGAAGTTCTCCTAAAGAGTGGGGAAAGTATTTTTCTCAAGTCATATTTGCGGCGTTGTCCTAACATCTGTGGGGCGGGCTTGCGGATTGATTGTGTGAAGCATTGCGAAAGAAGATTTCATTTAAAACACCTTCAGGAAAATTTTACCTAACGGCTTTTCGGCTTCTTTACCAGATCGGCCTATGTTCCCCGGCAGATGCCACGACGCTGCCGGTTCGCCGCATGGCAAAGAGGGTCCCGGAATGAAACGCTGCATGTTCGTCGACAATTCGAGCGTCATCAGGAAGGTCGCAAGGCGTATCCTGGGCGGTTCCGGCATGATGGTGATCGAAGCCGCCAGCGGCCACGAGGCGATCGAGATGTGCGCGGTCGACATGCCTGATATCATCGTCGTCGACGGCGCCTTGCCGGACATGCAGGCGCAGGACCTCATCCGCCGCGTGCGCGCCATGGAAAGCCCGGTAGTGCCGCAAGTCTTGATTTCGCTGGTCGAAGTCGACGTCGGGGCGATCATGCGGGCAAAGCGCGCCGGCGCCCAGGGCTACCTGCTGAAGCCGTTCAACCGGCCGCAACTGCTCGAGTGCTTCCGCGCCTTGAAGATTGCCGCCTGATCAGAGCTGTTCCATTCCGACGAAAATCGGATCGGCTCTATCTTGTTGTTTTGCCGGGTTCTTTTCCGAAAAAATCGGCGCCCACCTTGGGATCACGCCCCTAGTTCAGGCGCTGACGCGGATATCTTCGGGCTCACGCAGCACATAGCCGCGGCCCCAGACGGTCTCGATGTAATTCTGCCCGCCAGACGCGGCGTCAAGCTTCTTGCGCAGCTTGCAGATGAAGACGTCGATGATCTTCAGCTCCGGCTCATCCATGCCGCCATAGAGATGGTTGAGGAACATTTCCTTGGTCAGCGTGGTGCCCTTGCGCAGCGAGAGCAGTTCCAGCATCTGATATTCCTTGCCGGTCAGATGCACGCGCTGGCCACCGACCTCAACGGTCTTGGCATCGAGATTGACCACCAGGTCGCCGGTGGTGATGACCGACTGGGCGTGGCCCTTGGAACGCCGCACGATGGCATGGATGCGGGCGACCAGTTCGTCCTTGTGAAAGGGCTTGGTCATGTAATCGTCGGCGCCGAAGCCGAGGCCGCGCACCTTGTCCTCGATGCCGGCCATGCCGGAGAGGATGAGGATCGGCGTCTTCACCTTGGACAGGCGAAGTGTTCTCAAAACTTCATAGCCCGACATGTCGGGGAGATTGAGGTCGAGGAGAATGATGTCGTAATCGTAAAGCTTGCCTAGATCGACGCCCTCTTCGCCAAGGTCGGTCGTATAGACATTGAAACTTTCCGATTTCAGCATCAGCTCGATGCTTTGTGCGGTTGCACTGTCGTCTTCTATCAGCAGAACGCGCATTTCATTCCCCTTTTCTGCTGCCGGACCATTTCACGACCCGTCCAGGACCGGAGCAGTGATTGCCTGAGCAGAGGCTGCCATCGAATGGTTAATAAAACCTAATTCCCCGTCCATGACGGTATCAGATTTTTTAACCCCTTTCTACACCTTGTTGAATCCAATAACGAATCACAGACCCAAACCGTTAATGCAGCACATTAATAAGCCAGACTAAGTGACTCTTCGGACTCGTTGGCCGGGTTTCCCGACGAGAAGCAGAATTTTTACCCGCCCTTAAGTCCTGAGCCGTATGATTAACAATGCCCGTAAACGAATGGTTACCGCCGGCAAAAAACTTTAGGAGTTTGTTTCCCATAGTTCGGGGAAAGCCGGTGGAAACGGGTCAAGCCTGGGCCTTGCCGGGTGAATTGGACGATATGTGCAGGTGTGCGTTTCCGGGAGTACCGAATCATGAAGTCACGTGAAAACCTCGTTCGGCTGAAGCAATTTCAGGTGAGCGAGAAGCGGCGGCAGCTGCTGCAGCTCGACATGATGATCGCCGAATTCGAGCGCATGGCCGTCGAGCTGGAACTTCAGATTGCTGCCGAAGAGAAGAAGGCCGGCATCACCGACATCAATCACTTTGCTTATCCGACCTTCGCCAAGGCGGCACGGCTACGCCGCGACAACCTTAGAAATTCGCAAAGCGACCTCGCCCAGCAGCGAAATGTCGCCGAATCATTGCTGAGCGAAGCCGAAGCGGAGCTTTCCAAGGCCGAGATGCTGGAATCGCGCGACACCAAGGCGCGCGACACAGAAGCCGGCGGCCGCAGCGCCATGATCGGGTGAAAACAAGACTTTAACGCGCGTCGCGCTTGCGCGCTGTTGCTGCACCGAACTGTGCCCGCCTCAGGCATCCAGATCTTCTTGCTGTTCCGCCGCCCGTGCGCGCGCATTTTTGATGTCGGGCACATGCTGCTCCGACCAGGCTCTGATCTGATTGAGCAGCCCTGCCAGGTTCTGGCCAAGTTCGGTCAACTCATATTCGACCCGCGGCGGAATGACCGGGAAAACCTCGCGCCGCACAAGCCCGTCGCGTTCCAGGATACGCAGCGTCTGCGTCAGCATTTTCGGCGTGATGCCTTCGAGCTTGCGCGCCAATTCGCCGTTGCGGAGCCGGCCCCGGCGCAGCGCACAGATCACCAGGTAGACCCATTTGCTGGCGAGCGTCTCGAGCACGGCGTGTGACGGGCACGACCGCCGAAAGGCGTCATAGCCAAAAGGGGAAACATCTTCACTATCCATGGGGTGCATATATATCAAAAAGGTACATACTAGACAAGAGAAAATAACTATCCAAATGGTAGTGGCACATCAAAACCAGCAGGAGAGCCTTCCATGCGTGCCATTATCCAGAATTCCTTCGGCGGACCCGATGTCCTCGTCATTGCCGATCGCCCCGCGCCATCACCCGAAGCCGGCGAAGTGCTCGTCCGCATCGAAGCGGCCGGCATCAATCCGGTCGATGGTGCGGTGCGCGGCGGCCACTATCCGCTGCTTGGCGAGCCGCCTTTTGTCCTTGGCTGGGATGTTTCGGGGACTGTCGAGGCGCTGGGCTCCGGCGTCTCCGGCCTCAAGGTCGGCGATGCCGTGTTCGGCATGCCGCGCTTTCCCAAACAGGCGGCAGCCTACGCCGAACTCGCCGCTGTCCCGGCTGATGAGCTTGCGCCGAAACCTGAAGGCATAGATCACGCGCAAGCCGCCGCGCTGCCGCTGGCCGGCCTGACGGCCTGGCAAGGCCTTGTCCGCCATGGCCGGCTCGATTCTGCCAAGCGCGTGCTGATCCACGCCGGAGCCGGCGGCGTCGGCCACCTGGCGGTGCAGATCGCCAAGGCGCACAGCGCTTACGTCGTCGCGATCGCCAGCCCGGAAAAGCTCGATTTCGTCCGCTCGCTCGGCGCCGACGAGGTGATCGACTACACAAGGGATGATTTCACCGCGAAGGCCCGCGACATCGATCTGGTTCTGGACCCGTTCGGCGGCGTGCATGCGGAGCAATCACTGAAAGTGCTCACTGCCGGCGGCGTTCTGGTGTCGCTGCTCGATGTCAGCGATGCCACCAAGGCAAAGGCCAGGACGCGAGGCATCCACGTCGAGCGCATGTCCGTAGTGCCCGACCGTGCCGCTCTGGTGGAGCTCGGCAAATTGATCGACGCGAAAAAGCTGGCCGTCCACGTGGCAAAGGCGTTTCCCCTCGAACAGGCCGGTGCCGCCCATGCCTTTCTCGCCACCAGGCCGATCGGCAAGGTGGTGCTGACGGTCTGAAATTGCAGATCGTCGCCCCTCACAGACGTAAGGGCGCTGATCAGCGCCCTTATCGGCCTAATGCCGGTATTGCTGGATGCGCGTGGTGCGCAGGCCGGCAAGGCCGTATTCGTCGATCGACGCTTGCCAGGACAGGAATTCCTCGGTGGTGAGCTTGTAGCGCTGGCATGCCTCTTCGAGGCTCAAAAGCCCGCCACGCACCGCCGCCACCACTTCCGCCTTGCGCCGGATAACCCAGCGACGTGTGTTCGTCGGCGGCAGATCGGCGATGGTAAGTGGGCTGCCGTCCGGCCCGATAACATATTTGACTCGCGGTCTAATTAGATCGGTCATCGTACTCTCTACAAAAAACTCAAAGACCCAATCCCCACCACATTACCGCCACAGCTTTAAAATTTGCCTAAGCAGACCCTAATGGTTAGGTAAGGATCATGAACGCGGCGTTAGCCTTTTCATCGGCATTTGAAACATCTGCCGGCAAGCGCATTGAACCCGGCAGGAAAAATGAGCCGGCCCGGCAAAGCTGGCGCAGCCGAGACGCTTGACCTATATTCCGGCCATTGGCATTGAAGCGCCGCGCAGAACGAAAGAACCATGAACAGCCTCGATCTTCCCGGACGCCCCGAAAACACCCGCGTCGTCGTCGCCATGTCGGGCGGTGTCGATTCGTCGGTCGTTGCCGGCCTCCTGAAGCGCGAGGGCTACGACGTCGTCGGTGTCACGCTGCAGCTTTATGACCACGGCGCGGCAACGCACCGGGCCGGCTCATGCTGCGCCGGCCAGGACATCGACGATGCCCGCCGCGTCTCCGAGACGCTCGCCATCCCGCATTACGTCCTCGATTACGAGGAGCGCTTCCGCAAGGCGGTGATCGACCCGTTCGCCGAGAGCTATGTCGCCGGCGAAACGCCGATCCCTTGCGTTTCCTGCAATCAGACGGTGAAATTCGCCGACCTTCTTGCGACCGCCAAGGAACTCGGCGCCGACGCGCTGGCGACCGGCCACTACATCCGTTCCGGCGCCAATGGCGCCCACCGCGCGCTTTACCGGCCGGTCGACGCCGACCGCGACCAGAGCTACTTCCTGTTCGCCACCACCCAGGCACAGATCGACTATCTGCGTTTTCCGCTCGGCGGCCTGTCGAAGCCTGAGGTTCGCGCCATCGCCGAGGAGATGGGACTGACGGTTGCGGCCAAGCAGGACAGCCAGGACATCTGCTTCGTGCCGCAGGGCAAGTATTCCGACATCATCGCCAAGCTGAAGCCGGCTGCCGCCAATCCAGGCGACATCGTCCATATAGACGGGCGCGTGCTTGGCCGCCACGAGGGCATTTTGCGCTACACCGTCGGTCAGCGCCGCGGCATCGGCATCGCCTCGGGCGAGCCGCTCTACGTCGTTCATCTCGACGCCGACCGGGCCCGCGTCGTCGTCGGCCCGCGCGAGGCGCTGGAGACCCACAAGATCTTCTTGCGCAACATGAACTGGCTGGGCGATGGCCCGCTGACCGCTATCCCGGCGGCCGGGCTTGAGCTTTTCGCCAAGGTGCGCTCGACGCGGCCGCCGCGCCCGGCCGTGCTGCATCACCGCGCCGGTGTCACTTCGGTGGAACTGGTAGACGGCGAATCCGGCATCGCGCCCGGTCAGGCTTGCGTGCTCTATTCCGACGATGGCAACGAGGCGCGCGTGTTCGGCGGCGGCTTCATCGAGCGCTCCGAGCGCGGCGCCGAGGCCGAGGCGATGCTGACGCGGCTTGCCGTCCAGCCGGCGCGGGTACCCGCCGAATAGACGGCGTTTTCTCTTAGGGCCTTGTATGGGCGGGCCTTGTATGGGCGACGGTGCCGGCGGTCAGGATGCGCAGCACGCGGATGGCCTCCTCGCCGCTGGTGCGCGGTTCGGCCCGCGTCTCGATGCAGTGGATGAAATGCTCCAGCTCGCGCGTCAGCGGCATGCCCTCACCGACCGCGACATAGGACGGCTCGTTGGCGGTGAACGCCCATTGGCCGCTGTCCTGCCACACCGCGTGGCGATAGACGGCAAGCTTGCGCTCCCACGGCTCGACATCGTCGAACACCGCCATCGCCTTGGTGCCGACAACGGTCAGCCGCCGCTCGCGGTAAGGGTTGAGCCGCGAGGCGAACAGATGGCCGCGCAGGCCGTTGGGAAAGCGCATGTGTAGATGCGCAAAGTCACTGAGATTGTCGAGAAGAGCAGCGCCTTCGCCGCGCACTTCGACCGGTTCGGTGCCGGTGATGGCCAGGATCATCGACAGATCGTGCGGCGCCAGATCCCATAGCGCGTCGTTTTCGGTATGGAACTTGCCGAGGCCGAGCCGATGCGAATGGATGTAGCGGACTTCGCCGAGTTCGCCATTGTCGATCAGCGCCTTCAGCGTCTCGAAGGCGGGATGAAAGCGCAGCACGTGGCCGACCATGAAGACACGGCCATTATCGGCGGCCGACTGCACCGAGCGTTCGGCATCGGCCACCGTCAGCGCGATCGGCTTCTCCACCAGCACGTCCTTGCCGCCGAGCACGGCGCGCACCGCCATGTCGGCATGGAACTGCGGCGGCAGCGCCATGACAATGGCGTCGACATCGTCGCGGGCAAACAGCGCCTCCGGCTCTATCGCCAGGCAATCCTGCTCGCTGGCAAAACCCTCCGCACGCGCGGGGTTGACGTCCGAAACCGCATGCAGCGCGCCGAGCGCCTTTAGGGTGCGGATGTGGTTGCTGCCCCAGTATCCGCAACCGAGGACTGCAATGCGCGGTTTCATCAATTCATGACCATGGCTTTCGTGGCCGAGACATAGCGACGTGCCTCGCTGAACTCAACCCCGGCCTGTGCGCCCAAATGTCTGCCCGGCAAAGCTTTAGGCGCCAGCAATATGCCGGCGCGGCAGCCACTTCGATGCTTGACAGGCTTGGCCTCGCAACCTTATATCCGCGCGACCTTGGCGAACGCGCCGATATGCCTGCCGATTTAAGCTGGATTTCGGGCCTTCGCCGCCCTGGCGGGGTAGCTCAGTTGGTTAGAGCACGGGAATCATAATCCTGGGGTCGGGGGTTCAAGTCCCTCTCCCGCTACCACCATTCCCCCCACTCCTTTGACGCCGTGGGGGAAGGCACCCTCACCCAGGAGTACCGTTAGCCGCCCAGCGATTTCGACTTCGATCCCGCCGATCCTCGATGGATCTCGAAACACCGTGACGGTTTCGATCAAGTCCCGCATCGCCTCTGCAGTTTCGGAATCGCCAGCCACAACGCCCCTGGCGAGCCCTGTCTGAAGCTGGTTCAGTTGTTCCTCGTAGCGTGCGAGCACCGCAGGATGCAGCGCGATCACTCCGGTCGCGGCGGGCACCCGATCCAACTCTGCCAAAATGCACTTACGCTCTTCATTCAGCGTTGTTGACTGCGGTCCCAGTACGGCTGGGTCGCCGTGGCCCTTGGCAATGGCGTTGACCAGCCGCTCGATCTCCCGAGATAATTCTCCAAGCCGTCGCTCCAAACGAGTGCGCCTGGCATCGGTGTCGGCTGCCAAGCGCTTCCGTTCTTCGTGGTACGTCTGGACGTATTGGGCAATCACTTCAGGATGGCGCAACTCGGCGGTAAGCCCGTTCAGCACTGCAGTTTCGACCGTATCCAAATAAAAGGTCTTAGGATCAGCGCATGTTCCGCTTTCTGTCGCGGCGGAACAGCGGATGCGAATGCGCTTGGATTTGTCCATGCCTTTTGACGACATTCCCGCACCACAGGCACCGCACCTCAGGAGCCCCGCCAACATATGCCGTGGTCGGCGCTGATGGCTCGGATGGGTGGTTGCGCGCGCCTGTTTCCGCGCGTGTGCTGCGTCGAACAGGTCGGACGAAACAATGGCAAGGTCGGGTACTTCGACTATTCGCCATTCACCCTTGGGATTCGGACGCGAGACCCGTTTCCCCGTATCAGGATCCTTGATCATTCTGACCCTGTTCCAGATCAAGCGACCGGCGTACAGCTCATTATGAAGCAGCCCCGTCCCTCTCTGCGCATTTCCATTGATAGTAGAGGCATTCCAGGCTCGACCGCGAGGCGGCGGTATGTGCTCTCTATTTAGATTGTGCGCGATATCACGCGGGGTCCGTCCATCAACATACTCCCTGAAGATACGACGCACGATCTCCGCCTCGTCGTCTGCGATCAGGCGCTTTCCGGGGTCGCCTAGCACGTAGGAATAGCCGTAGGTCAATCCACCGGCATGGAGCCCCTTGCTGACTTGGCCGGCCTGGCCCCGACGGACTTTGTGAGCGATGTCCTCTCGATAGAGTTGCCCAACAAGACCGCGAAGCCCGACCAAGACTGTGTTCACCACGCCCTCGTGGACGGCACGAATTTCGATGCCAAGAAATGAAAGGCGTTTGTGAATGCCGGCAAGGTCTTCCATGTCACGCGAGAGCCGATCAAGGGCCTCCACAACGAGAACATCAAATTCGTGCTCACGAGCTTTGTCCATGAGGTGAAGCAAACCGTCACGGCCCATGACGGAGCCGCCGGAGCGCGCTCGGTCGTCAAACGTTGCGACAACGTTCAACCCCTCACGTTCTGCGTACGCTCGGCATAAAGCGAGTTGATCGTCTATCGATCGCTCGTTCTGGAGGTCGGTTGAGAAGCGTGCGTAGATCGCGGTTCGATTCATGATGAGGTTTCTCGGCCTGTTCACGCGCGTGATCTTCGCGGGCCGCTTGGCGCGCGAGAGCGCTTGCAAGGCGCAGAATCGCTCTGTCAGGCACCTGGCGCAAGACCCGTTTGTGGGATTTCACAACCATTGCGGGTGGCCCTCGCTACGGATCAATAATAGCGACGGACTTGCGACGGCGGAAATAGCAGTCCGCAGGATGCATGGCCTCCCTCAAGCCTGCCGAGATCATGATGTTGGTCCATGTCTCCCAAGATGTGCACAAGCGGGAGATGAGAGAAGTCACCAAATCGATCGGTCGCAGAAAGGGATAGCAAGGCGTGCTTTTCGGAAATCCGCGAGCCTAATCGCTTGCTCTCCGGCCAGCCTTGTTGGCAAAAAATGAATTCAGTGGCCGCACTGTATTGGCGGTATCCCTCTACTGACTCGAGCCCGACCGTTTCTTAGGTCGCGCCTACCTTTTTGCACGCCCTCCCCTGCACGGCCGTGACGGAAGGTTCGACGGCGACGGCCTCCTCTGGTTCACCGGGCAGAGCGGACTACGGAAGGCCCGACCCTGCGACGGGCGACATGAAAATTTTCCACGCTCCAGAGGGCCGCGGCCCCTACGGGATTACTGCGACCCCGAACGGAGACGTCTACTTCGTGTCGCTCGCCGGCAGCTATCTGGCAAGCATCGACCGCAAGAGCGGTGAAGCTCGAGTGATCGAGCCTCCGACCCCGGACCAGGGGGCGCGCCGCGTGTGGTCGGACAGCCGGGGACGGCTTTGGATTTCGGAATGGAATGCGGGACAGGTATCGGTCGACGACCCCCATGACGGCGGCTGGAACTCTTGGCGTTTGCCCGGCGACCTTCCTCGCACCTATGCGGTCTATGTGGACGAGCGCGACATTGTCTGGCTCTCCGATTTCGGAGGGAACGCCGTGCACGCGTTCGATCCGCAGACAGACAAGTTTACGACGTACCCCAAGTCCACGGAAAACGCTGATGTCCGCCAGATCAATGGCCGCCGCGGAGAGGTTTGGCTGCTATCCGGGGCCGACCGGCTGGTCGTGATCCGCACCGTCTCCGCCAAGTGAGGCGGTCCCAGCCGCGGCTTCATTAGCGCCAGCATGGCGAAGTTCGGTCTCCCCGTCCTTCCTCCGCGCTGCTAGCGCCGCGCTCCGTGCAGGATCGACGCGGATCCGCATCCGCGGATCGGCGCCGCCCCTTTTGCGGCGGCTCATTCCGTCAACGCTGTGCGCTTCATTGCTATGACCGTAAAGGCGCTTTCGAGCACGCAGAGCGGCTTGGATAGGCTCTTGAGGTGAAAATGGCGAAATGGTTCGAGCCGACCGGCGACAGCTATTTCTCGCATATCAACCGCCAGAGCATCGAGGCCGTCATTCGGGAGGCGAAGGGTGATCAGGCCGCGCTTGCAGTCAAGGCGGCGGGCAAGAAGTTCGACGATCATTTGCATCGAGTTGTGGCTCATCTGGGGATCACGACCTGCACGGCCTCCACTCCGGTAACAACAGGCTGCAAAATTGGAACAGTCGTTTGGCCCTCTCCATAGCCCTTCAGATGCGTCTTTGATCATTGCCTGAGGAACGCGCCCGTGTAGGTCTGGCCAGCAAGCCTAACGGTTCCGGCGAGGGCTCCGTCGGACAGCATAACAAAACTGACCTCCGCGCCATTCGGTAGGCGCTCAAGCTTCAACGTAGTCCCCACAATTCTTCCAGCGCCGGCGGCCTCCCCCGGATAGTTGTCGCCCAGATTTCCCCACGCATAGGTGACCGTCACCTTCCCATCGGAAGAAATCGTCTGAACAGCAAGTTTGGCGTCATACATCCCATCCAGTCGTCCGGCCCATAGACCCGAAAAAGCAGCGTACTTAGTTGGAACGCCCTTGCCAGGGGGAGTGACCGTCACGGATTGATGCATGATTGCTGAGTCGGAAGGAACCAAGGCAGGTTGGGGAGGAATGGCACCAGGTTCTAACGCAGGTTCGAGAGTGGCCGGTTGCGACGTTTCAGCAGCCGATTGGCACGCGGCTAGGGCAAGTGCCGCGAAGCCAAGCATTGCGTTGCACATTCGGTGTGCCATCTTCTGGTGCCCCCGCCATCTTTGAATCTAGCGCAGGCCGACCTTATCGCGCGTTTTCACAAGCTGTGTCTACGCAAGGTAAGTCATAAGACAGCGGGTCGTCGAAGAACCCGCAGCGGTCGTGAGTGAATGCCTCCATTCGTCGCCCAAGTAGCGGCCTGGAGCGCCATTCGCCCGGCATCCGCTGGTTCATTAGGAGTTGAGCGGGAGGATCAGCAGTTGACCTTCCAGATCACATAGTGAGGCCGTTGCGACTGTATTCCTGAACCTTCGACAAACGAGTACACGCCGGTCGAACGGACTCACCAAGCTGCTGAATGAACGCTCTAGATGCATTCGACAGGCGTTTGACCGACGAAAGCTAAGCCCCCCAAGATGCCGCGGCCTATTTCAAGTGCTGCGAGGCGAGTATGATCGACGCGTTGGTGCCAGGCTTCTGAATGATAATCACGACGATGGTAGTCATTCTCGACGATACAAGAGTTGCTGCCACTTATTCGGACAGGAGCTACCCGTTCGATTGAACCGGTAGCGGTGAACGGAAGGGGCACAAACACCCTTCGGCCGCGATTTCGCCAATAGCAATACCGCAGAAACGTGCCACTTTGGCGGAGGATCTGCGCCCTCCGAAGGCAGAAGTTACAGGTTCAAATCCTGTCGGGTGCAGCATTGCACAGTTCGCTTGCCGACAACTATTCCTGCTGGAATCGACAGGGCCAATCTTCAGGCCTCGTCAAGCCAGAAGGCAACTCGGTCCGGGCGTCTCCGCAAGCCATGTTGAGCTGCCACTGGGACAGACCCGCCGAATTGGAAAGATCGACGCCCTCGATACGGGTCAGAAAGAAAAAGGCGCGGTCAAAGTCTATCGGCGCGGTGAACGTCGCTCCTCGGAAGTCCGCCCGTGCGAGATTGGCAAACGAGAAGCGGCTGCCGCTGATATCGGCGTCATGGAACTGCGCACGCCCCAATTCTGCCTTTGTGAAATCAACATTGGTCAGATTGGCGCCCTGGAAATTCGAGCGCTGTATTTCCGCGCTCGCAAACACAGCGCCCTGCGCGTCCATACGGCTGAAGTCGGTCCTGTAGGCCTCGATTCTGTCGAACCGGGCGCCTTTGGCGGTCGAGTCGGCCAGGGAAGCACGCACAAGCGTTGCCTTCTCAAGATTTGCCGCAAGGAGATTGCTGTTCCTGAGGTCGGTCGAAGTGAAATCAACACCGAACAGGTTCGCCCCGCTCAGGTCCTGTCCTTCTAGGATGAGAAGCTTCTTGTCACACTCGTGCCAATTGACGCCAGGCGTCGCGGCTGCATCGCAATTCTGAGCAGCAGTGGCGTTCTGCCAAGCAAACACAGTGCAAACCGCTATAACCAAGCCGGACGCGCCGTGAGCTCTGGTTCGTCTCAAAGTCATTGTTGCTGGACCTCTGCCACTCGCCGACACTCAACCTTACCACATCTGCTGACACACGAGCCACGGTGACCACCGCCGTCACAGTTAGCGCATTTCTCATATTCAAGCTTTGATGTTGATCAACCGATCACCCCGCGCGTAGGGCGCGATTTGCGAGCGCCTCCCCATATCATCGGCGGTCCAGCAGCGATTCATTTGTCACCGGCCAGGCGCATCATTCCGTAGGTATGCTTGACTAAGCCGAGGAGAGCGATCGTTCAGGCTGGCGAAGTCGCGTGCCAAGATTGGCCTCCGCTCTGGACGTTTGTCTCGCTAATTGGGAGCCTGCTCGGGTGCTGACCGCCACCGCCGCCGTCCGCTGCCGACAAGCGTGAATCCGCTTGGTTCCGCACCGATCGGTACTTCCCGACGGCGAGGGTGACCCGGCACGGGGTGCTCGTCGCATATCCTGATTCCGCTGTCGCATGAACCCCACGACTTCGCTTAGCGAAGCCGAAGTTGATCTCTGCCATCTCCCAGGTCGAAGCATCAACCCCGTATATTTGTGTCGTAAGCTGACGTGCCGCGAATACGCCTTTTTCGGTTGGCGGGCTTTATGGCGGACGCGCAACCTATTCTTGTATTTTTATCAACGTAAACAATGTTTTATGGCGGAGAGGGAGGGATTCGAACTCCGCGCTTGGAAAAGCGTCCCTCTCGTCTTCACCGTGCAGGCCGCTTACTCTGGGCGGCAGAGTGCCCTTCCGCGCTTCGCCAAACCTGCCGTGGGAAATGCCTTGCCGTTTTTTCCGGCGGGGCTTTGATCAGATCGTGACTATTAGTGATTTATGCTGGAACTGGTTGCGGAGGTTAGAGTCGGACCTATTTGCGCCGATTAAGAAGTCCCGTCAGCAAACGAACTCGGTTACAGCAGTGTATCGGCGGTATCCCTCTACCGACTCGAGCCGCGACCGTTTCTTAGGTCGCGCCTACCGTTTTGCACGCCCTCCCCTGCCCGGCCGTGGCGGAAGGTTGAACCAGTTGGGCGACTGCTAGGTTCCAGACTGGAGGTAAGGTCGGCTCGCTGAAAGCACGGCAGGTGGCATGCGGCACATGCGCGACAACGGCGGCGGAGGGTTTGAGAGGGCCGGAGCCCCGACAGCTTTCGGCAGTTCGAACGATATAGTCGAACGGCCGAAATCGGGGCGCAAAGCTGCCATTCGGCACAAAGATAACAAGTAGCATCGGCGATCGGCTGAAACCGCTCCTTCTCAGTCTGCTGGCGAACCGCGTAACCGGGGCAGATTTCCGGGCGAAGGGGTTTGCAGGCGAGCGCGTTCGTGATTCACCCTATGCGTGACGCTACCACCGACTGATTCGTTTGAAGGCTGTCGCTCGCGGAACTCCGCGGGTTGGTTACTGCGCTGATCGGCGAAGTGCGCGGTCCAAACATGGTTCGAAGTGGTCGATCGCAGGGCCGCGTCGCACGGTGCAGAAGGCCATGCATCGTTGATTATGCGCAAACTGCTAT
>NZ_JAMYRZ010000031.1:0-86007 GCF_040321675.1 Mesorhizobium sp. M0296 | reverse complement strand
GATCATCCGAAAGAGGTCGCGTCATCCGATGCTGGCCTCCACTCCAGCCAGCATCTTGAATCACAAAACCGACTGATCCGGAATCCCCTTCGATTCCGTCAAATCAGGAACCGCTCTAAGGCGCGCCAGACCCGGTCAGCGAACAGGCCACGCGAGTTTCACACGGGGCAAAACCTTCGTCGGTTCAGCCCCGCAGAAAGCCGTCTTAGCCGGCGGCCGCTGAACAATGCGGCCGCGAACCGGGTACGCCTCAGACGTACCGGTTGACGATGTTTTCGAGCAATTCCTGGCGGCCGGATCTGGGCTGCGGCTCGATCTTCTCTTTGACGACGCGCTCGGCGATTTCCTCCAGCGTGCGCTTGCCGGCAAGCATCGCCTTGGCCTCGGCCGAATCCCAGCCGGCATAGCGCTCGGCGAGCGGGGCGGACAGCGCCTTGTCCTCGACCATGCGCGCTGCCGCCTTCAGGCCGCGAGCGCAGCAGTCCATGCCCCCGATATGGCCGATCAGCAGGTCCTGCGGATCGAGCGACTGGCGCCTGAGCTTGGCGTCGAAATTGGTGCCGCCGGTCTTGAAGCCGCCGGCCTGCAGCACCTGATAGTAGGCCAGAGCCATCTCCGGCACATTGTTGGGGAACTGGTCGGTGTCCCAGCCCGACTGGTAGTCGTTGCGGTTCATGTCGATCGAGCCGAAAATGCCGAGCGCATTGGCCAGCGCCAGTTCATGTTCGAACGAATGGCCGGCCAGGATGGCGTGGCCCTGCTCGATGTTGAGCTTGACCTCGTTCTCCAGTCCGAAACGCTTGAGGAAGCCATAGACGGTGGCGACGTCGTAATCATACTGGTGCTTGGTCGGCTCCTGCGGCTTCGGCTCGATCAGGATGGTGCCTTCGAAGCCGATCCTGTGCTTGTAATCGACGACCAGATTGAGGAAACGGCCGGCCTGTTCCTGCTCGCGGGCAAGGTCGGTGTTGAGCAGCGTCTCATAGCCCTCGCGGCCGCCCCACAGCACGTAGTTCTCGCCGTTCAGACGCTTGGTGACGTCGATGCAGTGTTTCACCGTCGCCGCCGAATAGGCAAAGACGTCCGGATCGGGATTGGTGGCGGCGCCCGACATGAAGCGGCGGTTGGAGAACAGGTTGGCCGTGCCCCACAGCAGCTTGACGCCGGTCTGCTTCATCTTTCCCGAGAAATAATCGGCGATCTCGTCGAGCCGCGCCGCACTTTCGGAAAAGTCCCGGCCCTCCGGCCGCACGTCGGCATCGTGGAAGCAGAAATAAGGCGCACCCAGCAGCGAAAACATCTCGAAGGCGACGTCGGCCTTGAGCTTGGCCAGCTCCATGGTGTCGGTGCTGCCGGCCTTCGGAAACCATGGCCGGTCGAACGTCTGACCGCCGAACGGATCGCCGCCCGGCCAGGCGAAGGAATGCCAATAGGCGACGGCAAAGCGCAGATGGTCTTCCAGCCGCTTGCCGGCGACGATCTCGTCGGGATTGTAGAACCGATAGGCCAGCGGATTGGTCGAATCCGGTCCCTCGTATTTGATCTGTTGGATGTCGCCGAAAAAACCGCTGCTCATGTCTTTTTTCCTCTCGCATGGTTCGGCCTGATTACCTCAGGCGTAATTGGTTTCGCGCTGACGCTGGTCGAAAAGGCTCATGTCAAAGCCACCCAACGAAGGAGACAGACCATGACCGACCTCAACACCATTGCCGAAAACTACATCGCCGCCTGGAACGAGAGCGACGCCGCGCGCAGAAAAGCCTTGCTCGAGGCGACCTTTACCGAGGACGTCGGCTATCGCGATCCGATCATGCGGGGCGACGGCCATGACGGCATCGCGGCGCTGATCGACGGCGTGCAGCAGCGCTTTGCCGGCTTCAGGTTCTCGCTGAAAGGCAAGCCGGACGGCTTCGCCGATACCATCCGCTTCTCCTGGAACCTCGGGCCGGACGGCACCGAATCCGTCATCGAAGGCACCGATATCGGCGTCATCGAAAATGGCCGGCTGAAAAGCGTCACCGGCTTTCTCGACAAGGTGCCGGCACAGTGAGGCCTTCTCGGCAGGCCACGGCGAGGGCGGGAAACCGCTCACGCCGTGGCGCTCCTGATCGCCGGGTAAAGCTGGCGGTAGCGCTGATAGGCATCTGCATAGGCACCGCCGAGGGCGGCGACCGGCTCGACCGTGGCGTCGGTCGCCGGCGCCGTGCACACGGCGCGCGGATCGGCGCCTGTCGCCGCGATCAGGCCAAGCCGGGCCGCTCCGAAGGCGGCGCCGAAATCGCCGTCGGCTGGGATATCGACTGGCAGGCCAAGCGCTGTGGCGATGGCCTTCAGCCAGTAGCGCGAACGCGAGCCGCCGCCGATCGCCGTCACCCGGGTCAGCGTCGTGCCGGCTTTGGCCAGGGCTTCGAGGCTGTCGCGGAAAGCGAAGGCGACGCCTTCGAGCACGGCCTGAGTCAGCGCCGCGCGGCCGGACTCGTGGGCAAGCCCGGTAAAGGCGCCCCGAATGACGGAATCATTGTGAGGCGTCCGCTCGCCTGACAGGTACGGCAGGAAGGAGACACCGCTCGGCGCTTGCAGCGAATCGCCGAGTTCGGCGGTCAACTCGCCAGCACTTTTTCCAGCGATCCCCGACAGCCAGTTGAGCGAATCGGTTGCCGACAGGATGACGCCCATCTGGTGCCAGGTGCCGGGCAGTGCGTGGCAGAAGGTATGCACCGCGCTTTCCGGATTGGGCAGATACGACGCGTTGGCGGCGAAAAGCACGCCCGACGTGCCGAGCGAGACGAACGCCTGCCCGGCGCCGACCGTGCCCATGCCGCAGGCCGAAGCCGCATTGTCGCCGGCACCGCCGGCGATCGGAATGCCTGATGGCATGCCCCATTTCGCAGCCAGTTCGGCGCGCAAGGCACCGGCCTTTGCCGTGCCTTCGACCAACGACGGCATCTGCCTTTCGTCGAGCGACGTGACGGCAAGCAGTTCGGCGGACCAGGCGCGTCTGCCGACATCAAGCCACGACGTGCCAGCCGAATCCGACATTTCCGAAATGTGCTCGCCGGCGAGCCAGAGCCGCAAAAAGTCCTTCGGTAGCAGGACCTTTGCCACCCTGGCAAAAACATCCGGTTCGTTGTTCTTGGCCCAGGCCAGCTTTGGCGCGGTGAAACCGGGAAAGACGATGTTGCCGGTCAGCTTGCGAAAGCGCGGGTCGGCGTCGAGTGCAGCCGCCTCGGCGTGGCTGCGTGTGTCGTTCCATAGAATGCAGGGGCGCAGCACCTGGTCGGCGGCATCGAGCAGAGTGGCGCCATGCATATGGCCGGAAAGGCCGATGCCTTTGACCGCCGCGAGTTCCTTCGCATGTATGGACCGCAGCTCGCCGACCGCCGCTTCGCAGGCGCGCATCCAGTCGGCCGGGTTCTGCTCGGACCAGCCGGGATGCGGGCGCGACACGTCGAGCGGCGCATGGCCGGAACCGACGATGCTCTGCCTTGCATCGATCAGCAGCGCCTTGACGCCCGAGGTGCCGAGATCGAGGCCGAGATACATGTTTCCTCCCATGTCCGTCATGCCTGGCGGCGACGGTCTTTCTTGCTTCCCCGCCCAGTCCTGTGACACGGGCGGCGAAGATATCCCGGCAATCGTGCCGCCGGAAACGCACCCCGGTCAACACGCGAAGATTTTTTCGGCGCTCGAAAAAATCTGGTCGGGGCAGTTTTTAAGGCAAGATGTGGCCTTGGTCAATTCGCCGCGAGAGCGGTTGCACGCCGTGAAAACAGTGCCGACAACGGGCTGTCCGGCCGTGCCAGCGCGCGTTCCGCCGCAAGCGCCCTCGCCAGCGCGCCATCACCGGAACGCAATGCCGCTTCGATCAGCGTCAGGTCGATGACGTCGCGTTGGGCGTGGCTGCCGCCGAAGCGATGGGCGATTGCCCGGATCGGCCGGATCAGGCGTATCGTCCCGGCATAATTGCCCTCGCCGAATGCCTTGATGGCGAGCGTCAGGGGATGGCCGACATCCCTGGTGAAAGCAGCGTTGTCGTCCTTGCCGCGCATCGCCTCGCGCTGCGCCTCGAGCAAGTTGCGGGCGGGCGCTTCGAGGCCGGCACCGACAAACGCCATCATCGCGTGGGCGTCGTTGAAGGCATAATGGCCGGCGTTGGCCTTGGGCAACCAGTTGGCGGCGAGTGCCGTCCAGCGCTCGCCGACGTCGACGCCGCCGAGATGCAGCCGCCACAGGATCGCCGAGGCATCGACCATGTTGAGCGCCAGCGTCGAGCGCTCGCCATAGATCGGCCCGTCGTAGAGCGCCAGCACCTCGTCGGTCTCGCCGAGATCATAATGGAACAGCGCCAGATGCCACCAATTATGCACCTGCAGGAAGCTTTCCCGCGTCCACGCTTCGGGATTGGCGCGCATCCACAGAATGCCGTCCTTCTGCCGGCTCTGCATCTCCATGACATGGGCCACCGCATGCTGGGCCCAGCCGTCGCGCGGCTCGAGATCCACCGCCGTGCGGCCAAGTTTTTCGGCGCGCGCGTAGTCGCCCATTTCCTCCAGGCCAAAGGCCTGCATCCCGAGTATGGCGTGATAGCCCGGCATGCCGCTCTGCCAGGACGGCAGCGCGCGGCCGATGCGGTCGCGCAGCATGCGCGCATTGCCGGTGAAGAAGTCGATTTGGTGGCCGGTCTGCAGCGCCAGCGCATCGAGCGGAAACTCGATGGCGATATCCTCCAGCACGCGGGCGGCTTCGTGCCAGCGTCCCTCTGCAAGGTGGCCAAGGGCGGCGACATGCGCCTGCTCGCGCGTCGTCGCGGCAAGTGGCAGCGCTGCCTCGTGACATGCCTTGGCCACCGCCGTCGCTTCGCGCTCTGTGGCAAGGCCAAAGAGATAACCCTTGAACACATGCGCCATGACGAAGCCGGGATCTTCGGCGATTGCCCGGTCAACGGAACCGACCGGATCGCCGATGAAGCACTGCAATTCGCGCACAGCCCGGCTGTAGGACGAGAACCCGGCCTCCGTCGCGCCAGACAGTGTCAGGCCGAATGCATCGCTCACCGCCATGGTCTGTCCTCAGTTGCCCGAGCGCATCGCCACTGTCGCTATCCCGGCGCTGACCAGCAGCGTGCCGCCGGTGCGGTTGAAGATGCGGATCGCCTTTGGGTTGCGCACGACGTTGCGCGCCCTTGCCGCGATCAGCGCATAACCGAAGGCATTGGCGAAGGCGAGCGCCAGGAAGGTCGTCTCGAAGATCAGCATCTGTGTCCAGAAATCCGCATGCCGGTCGAGGAACTGTGGCAGGAAGGCGACAAAAAAGGTGATGCTTTTCGGATTGAGCGCGGTAACCAGCCAGGCATGCGCCATCATTTTCGCCGACGACACCGCATCGGTGCGCGGTTCGGCCCGGAGCGCGCCGCCGGCGCGAAACAGCTTGATGCCGAGATAGATCAGATAGCCGGCGCCGATCACCTTCAGCACGGTAAACACGGTGGCCGACGCCGCCAGCAGCGCGCCGATGCCCAGCATCGACAATGTCATCGCGGTGAAGTCGCCGAGCGCCACGCCGACTGCCATCGGCAGCGCGGTGCGCCAGCCCTGGCCGAGCGCATAGGACACCACCAGCAGGATGGTCGGACCTGGAATGACCAGAAGGACTGCCGAGGCAGCGGCAAAAGCGGCCCAGTTTTCGAAGGACATTTTCTTCTCCTTGAGCTCAAAGAAGAGGATAAATCCTTGGTCCCGCGCAGATGTAAAGAGGCAAAAATCGAAAAAGCCCCTCGTTAATGCCAGGCGGCCAGCCTTCACGCTTTTTCAACCATGATTGGCGAAAATGCCTGCTATTCGGCCGGACCGTGTTTCCCGTCGACAGCGTAGGGTTTGGGTAAATGCGTGAGTTGCCGCAAGGTCTGTGGCTGCCGCACAACGGCGACGCAATCGAAACCGAAATACAGCTTTCCCGTCGCACGGTGCTGTCCGGCGCCGGTGCGCTGGCGCTGCTCGGCGTCGCCGGCTGCAGCCAGACGCTGGATCTGCCGTCGCTCCAGCTCGACGACGTCACCACCGGCTCGATCCGGCCCATCCGTCCGAGTATCAGCGTCGACAAGAACATTACCAGCCCCGACGTGATGTACGCTTCGCTCACCGACGGTGGCTTCAATGTGCCGGAAGTGCCCTATCTCAAGGTCAAGCCGGAGTTCCGCCGCCAGATCGTCGTCGATCCGACCGGCGAGCAACCCGGCACCATCGTCGTTCACTCGCAGGAACGGCTGCTCTATCTGGTGCAGCCCAGCGGCGATGCGATCCGCTACGGCGTCGGCATCGGCAAGGACGGGTTTCGCTGGTCCGGCCGCGCCAACATCCAGTACGGCAAGGAATGGCCGGTCTGGACCCCGCCGCCCGAGATGATCACCCGCAGGCCGGAACTGGTGAAATGGCAAAGCGGACAGCCGGGCGGCCTCGACAATCCGCTCGGCGCGCGTGCCCTCTACATCTATCAGAACGGCAGCGACACCGGCTATCGCATCCACGGCTCGCCCGAATGGTGGAGCATCGGCCAGGCGATGTCGTCGGGCTGCGTGCGCCTGATCAACCAGGACATCATCGATCTCTACAGCCGCGTCTCCAAGAAGAATCCGGTCGTCGTCGTCTGACCGGCGGCCAAGGCTCGAGCGATTACTCTGCCGGCTAGCGCTGCACACCCATGTACTACAATTTTGTGCGAATTCATGCGACGCTTCGCCTTGCCCGGCCATGTCCGCTCGCGTGACTGACAAGTTTTGGGAGATCGCGACATCGTTGCGCTGATCGAGGCGAGCGAAGCGGAGAAGCCGACCATGCGTGGTCCCTGCAAGAAGCAAGAAAGCAATTGATGCCGATTGTCAGGATAGCCGAACTGGAAATCGATCCTAAGCAGATCGGCAGCTACAGGGCCCTGCTTGCTGAAGAGATTGAGGCTTCTGTACGCGTCGAGCCGGGCGTGCTTTTCCTTCATGCGGTGGCAGTAAAAGGCACGCCTGAAAAGGTGCGCGTGATCGAATGCTACGCCGATCAGGCGGCCTATGAGGCCCACCTGACCACGCCGCACTTTCTCAAATACAAGGCGCAGACGGCGAGTATGGTCAGGTCACTTCGGCTCGTCGAAACGGATCCTATCGCGCTGCAAGCGAAGAGTGGCTCGATTTCAAACTGACCCACTGCCTCTGCCGTTGCGCGATGCCGCAAGACAGGCGAATGTGCCTGCGATTTTCACCGCCCGGGAGACGTGAACAATGGCCGGAACTTTTGTCATCGCGCAAGGCGGCGGCCCGACCGCCGTCATCAACCAGACCGTGGTGGGTGCTGCGCTCGAAATCCGCAAGCGGCATCCCGGAGCCAAGGTCCTTGGTTCCATCCACGGCGTGCGCGGCATTCGTGACGGCAATTACGTCGATCTTTCCGCCATCCCCGAGGACCGCCTGCGGCTGATCGCGGCGACACCGAGCGCCGCGCTTGGTTCGACGCGCGACAAGCCGGATGCCGCCTATTGCGACCTCATCCTCAACGGCTTGAAGAAAGCCGGCGCCGATGCCTTCATCTATATCGGCGGCAACGACACCTCGGGCACGCAGCAGATCCTCACCGACGCCGCCGGCGGCAAGATCGCCTTCGTCCACGCGCCGAAAACCATCGACAACGATCTCGAGGAGAACGATCACACGCCCGGCTTCATGTCGGCGGCCGAGTTCGTCGCCGGCGCGTTTCTTTCGGTCGATCTCGATTTCCGCGCTTTGCCGGGCATTTATGTCGGCATCGTCATGGGGCGGCATGCCGGCTTCCTGACGGCCGCGTCCGCGGCCTGGCAGCTCGATCAGGACAGCGGCCCGCATCTCGTCTACGTGCCGGAGCGGCCGTTCTCCGCGGCGGGCTTCATCGACGACGTTCGTGCAACGCTCGACCGCCACAAGCGCTGCATCGTTGCCGTCTCCGAAGGCGTCAGCACCGCCGACGGCAAAGCGCTGGTCGAAAGCCTGGTGCCGCCGGAAAGGCTGGAGCGCGACCAGCATGGCAACGTCAAGCTGTCGGGCAGCGACCTGCCGGCAGCCTTGGAGCGCGCGCTCGCCGAAGGATTGCCGGGCAAGCGGGCGCGCGTCGATGCGCTCGGCTATATGCCGCGCGGCTATGTCGGCGCCATCAGCGCGGTGGACGCGCAGGAGGCCTTCGATGCCGGTGCCTTCGCGGTCACGGTGGCCGACGAGGGGGGCGGTTCGGTGGCGCTGCAATATGACGGCAAGAAAACGCTGCTGAAGAAGGTGCCGCTGAAGAACGTCGCCGGCAAGACGCGCCATATGCCGGATGATTTCATGCTGCCGGATGTCAACCGGCTGTCCGGTGCGGGGATGGCCTATCTGAAGCGGCTGGTCCCGCAAAAGTACAAGGTCGGCAAGCCGTTCGTCTGATGCCGGCCTTGATCTGATGGACAGCTGGTTCAGCAAAACAATCGTCGACGCCAAGACGACGATGCTGACCGAGCCCTTCGTGCACGAATTCGTGCGCGCCAACATCTGGCATCTGCGCGGCCGCGATGTCGACCTGCTGGTCGACACCGGCATGGGGATCTGCCCGCTGGCGCCGCAGATCGACACGCCGTCCGGCAAGCCGCTGCTCGTCGTCGCCACGCATATCCATCTCGATCATGTCGGCTCGCTGCACGAGTTTCCGTTGCGGGCAGGGCCGCGCCACAGCGCCGCACAGTTCGACAGCATGGATGAAGCGGTGACCTACGCCTACATGTTCCATGATCTGGAAGGCGCCGTCTCCAGGCTGCCGGCAAAAGGCTGGAAGGCGGCCGATTACAGGATTGCGCCGGCGCCGCTGGCCCGGACCCTGGACGAGGGCGATAGGATCGACCTCGGCGACCGCCAATTCCGCGTCCTGCATCTGCCCGGCCACTCTCCGGATTCGATCGCGCTGTTCGACGAGGCTGACGGCCTGTTCTTCGCCGGCGACGCCATCTACGACGCCATGCTGATCGACGACCTGCCGGATTCGGATCGTGCCGCCTATCGCCGCACGATGCAGCGCCTGCTCGAGCTGCCGATCCGGATCGGCCATGGCGGCCATGGACCGAGCTTCGATGGCAGGCGGATGCGCGAGATCGCCACCACCTATCTCAGCCGGACGGACCGGAAAGGCGAATAGGAGGCCTCGGCTGAGGCGGCGCAAATCTGAAGCGATTTGTCTTGCGCAGCTATTTTGTTCTTGCTTTGTGCCGGCAGCTATGCTACTAATATCGGTATGGTGCTGATTCGCCCCAACCGACCCGCCCCTCCCGAGGCGGGTTTTGTATTTTCGGGTTTCGGCGGCAACGCCGCGAGGCGGTTGCCGGCTGGAAATTAAATCTTCGTAATATTATCTGGAAACCATAATCGGCGCCCTAGATGCGGGGCTGTCGATCCGGTCGGCTGCCGTGACAGGCGAGACAGGCAAGGCCGACGACCGACGCGCCGATGAATTGTTCCGGTGACGGAACGTCGCGGCGCAAGACCAATCTCTCGCCCGGACAACGGCCATGTCACCAATCCAGACCCTTCGCAGACATCGCGTCGCCGCTTTGCTGGGCGCCGCGCTGATCGTCAGCCCCTTCGCCCTGTCCTTCGCTCCCAGGCTGAATGATGTCCTGGCGGCAACAGTGACCCCACCTGTCACCGGCATGACGGCGCCCCGCGGCTCGTTCGCTCCGGTCGTGGCGGCCGACAAACCGGCAGTGGTGACGATCACCACCCTCATGAAATCGGCGCAGTCGGACACCACGAGCGAGGCCTCCCCATTCGGTGGCAACGAGTTCGGTGGCAACTCGCCTTTCGACGACTATTTCCGCCGTTTCTTCGGTGACCAGGGACTGCCCGCCCCCAAGACACCGCCGGAACAGGCGCCGCGCACCGAGGCCCTCGGCTCAGGCTTCATCGTCGGTGCCGACGGCATGATCGTCACCAACAATCACGTCGTCGACGGCGCCCAGTCGGTCAAGGTGATGCTCGACGACGGCACCGAGCTTCCCGCCAAATTGATCGGCCATGACACGAAGAACGACCTTGCCGTGCTCAAGGTCAACGCCGGCAAGCCCTTGCCGACCGTCAAATGGGGCGATTCGGACAAGCTCATGCCGGGCGACCAGGTGCTCGCCTTCGGCAATCCTTTCGGCCTTGGCACCACGGTCACCGCCGGCATTGTCTCGGCGCGCGGCCGCGATCTGCACAGCGGCCCGTTTGACGACTTCATCCAGATCGACGCACCGATCAACCGGGGCAATTCCGGCGGCCCGCTGACGGATGTGTACGGCGATGTCGTCGGCATCAACACCGCGATCTTTTCGCCGAATGGCGGCAGCGTCGGCGTCGGCTTCGCCATCCCCTCGGACCAGGCGCAAAAGGTCGTCGCCAAGCTGATGAAGGGCGGCTCCATCCAGTACGGCTATCTCGGCGTCCAGATCCAGCCGGTGACGCCTGATGTGGCGAGCGCCATCGGCCTCGATCACCCTACCGGCGTGCTGGTCGCGCAGGTCAGCGACGGATCGCCGGCCGCCAAGGCCGGCATCGAGACCGGCGATGTCATTACCAGCTTCGCCGGCCAGGACATAAAGGATCCGAGGGATCTGTCGCGCGCCGTCGCTGACGTTGCGCCTGGCACGAGGGAAGCCCTCAATGTCTGGCGCAAGGGGAAAAGCCTGCAGATCTCCGTCGAGATCGGGCGCAACGAAGACGACACGGCGACGGGATCGGTGACCGGCGATTCAGGTCAGCCGTCGACGGGGCAGGGCCTTCGCGCACCGGCGCTCGGTCTCGGCCTGATGGACGTCACTCCTGATGTGCGCCAGGCAATGAACCTGCCAGAAAACCAGCACGGCGCACTGGTCGAGCGCGTCGACCCGAACAAGGCGGCGTCGGCTTCCGGCATCCAGCCCGGCGACATCATCGTCGGCGTCGACCAGACTCCGGTGAGGAGCGCCAGACAGGCTAACCAGGCGATTGTGCAGGCTGCCAAATCCGGCAAGAAATCGGTGCTGCTGCTTGTCGAGCGCGGCGACGCCCAGATGTTCGTCGCCGTCCCCTTCGCCAGTGGCTGAAGCGGGCGCCGCGCTGCCATGATCGATGTAGAGCATTGCCGCCAGGCCGGAGCCAAGATTTCGGTTGCCCGGGCTCGCGTCTTCGAGAAAACTGACAAAGGTCGGTTGGACCTTGCGCAAACGATATTCTCGATGGTTACCCGAGGCTTCTCTTCCGGACGAAAGCCGCCGACGGATACGGATGCACGTATCCCGCCGGGGCAATATCTCGAGCAAGGTTTCCCGGTCCTGTCGGCCGGCCCGACGCCGCATGTCCGCACCGAGGATTGGTCGTTCACGCTTAAGCACGGGCCGCGGCCGATCAAGAAGTGGAACTGGGCCGAGTTCAACGCGCTGCCCTTGACCAAGATGACGCGCGACATCCATTGCGTCACCGCATGGACCAAGTTCGACACGGCGTGGCAGGGCGTGCTCGTCGACGACATCCTTGCCGACGCCGGCATCGAGCCGCCCACCGCCTTCACGCTGGCGCTGGGTTTCGACGGCTATTCCACCAACGTGCCGACGAAGGATCTCACCGGCGGCAAGGCGATGGTGGCGCTGCTTTATGAAGGCAAGCCGATCACGTCTGACCATGGCGGCCCGGCCCGGCTGCTCGTTCCGCATCTCTATTTCTGGAAATCGGCCAAATGGCTGAACGGGCTGCAGTTCACCGAGCGTGACGAGCCGGGTTTCTGGGAGTTGCGAGGCTATCATATCTATGGCGATCCGTGGCGCGAGCAGCGCTACACGAACGATCCATGAGCGACGCACCGGCGGCGCAGTCGCCCTGGCAGACGGTCACCATCACCCGCATCCAAAAGCGTACGCCGCGCGTCACCAGCTTTTTCCTGCAGCCGTCGCGGCCCTTCGCTTACCGGGCCGGACAGCATGTCGATGTCAGATTGACGGCGCCGGACGGCTATCAGGCGCGCCGCTCCTACTCCATCGCCTCGGCGCCGGAGACCGGCGAGACCATCGAGCTGGCGATTGAAAAACTCGAGGACGGCGAGGTCTCGCCGTTCTTTCACGAGATCGCGGCGGTGGGCGACGAGGTCGAATTGCGCGGGCCGCTCGGCGGCCATTTCGTCTGGTCCGACGGCGATGGCGGACCGCTCCTGCTCGTCGGCGGTGGGTCGGGCGTGGTGCCGCTGATGTCGATGCTCCGTCACCGGGCGATGCGGGGATCGCTGGTCGCCGCCGCCTTGGTGTTTTCGGCGCGGGTCTGGGACGAGGTGATCTTTCGCGACGAGCTGATCGACCTCGCCGAGCGCCGGGATGGCTTCGACCTGGTGCTGACGCTGACGCGCGAGCCGGCCCGCCGATCGTCGGATTATGCGCGGCGGGTCGACGCCGCGATGATGGTGCAAGCCATGACCAGGCTGCCGGCGCCGCCGAAGCTCGCCTTTGTCTGCGGCTCGAACGCGTTCGTGACGGCCGCCGCCGAGGCGCTGATCGATGCCGGCGTTCCCGCGGCTCTCATCCGCACCGAACGCTACGGGGTCTGACCTGGTTCTTGCGCGGTTGCTGCCTTCGCCGGCCGGCATAAGCGGGCCGAAAACCGGCAGAACGGTGAGGCCGCATTCGGCCGAAATGGTTAACGATTCGACAAAGAACCTCGGCCGCGACTTTTATCGGTTTAAAAAATCGAACCGAACGGTTCGTTTCTGTTGACAATGCGTGCAGGACGCTGTGAACGCTGCCTCCCCAGGTCACCTTGCAGCCAGACCGATACTATGGGCTATCTACTTGATATGTAGCAATAAAATTGTGGCGAAGGGAATCTCTGGCACAATTTCAAGGTGTAGATTCTTGGTCCACACCAAACAACTTCGTGATTGGAAACTGGCCATCGCCTTTCCCACATCGGGGCTGTCCGAACGACGCGAATTCCTCCCAAGACACGCCGTTGGACGGACGGAAAAACTGAGATACTGGAGTACTAAAATGAAAAAGATCGCTCTTGCCGCCGTCGCCGTTTTGGCCATCACCGGCAGCGCCTTCGCTGGCAGCGACAACTTTGGTTCCAAGGGTGCGAACCAGCCTGCCGCTGCGGTCGACAGCTCGTATACGGCTTCCATTCAGAAGCCGGCTCATGCTGACCAGCAGCCTGTCCAGGGCGCCGACCGTAACCTCTTCGGCAACAATTAACAGCCGATCCCAGCATCAGGGCGGCGGGCATATCCGCCGTCCGGGGATCTGAAAAATTCAGGAGTATTAAGATGAAAAAGATCGTTCTTGCTGCCGCCGCCGTTTTGGCCATCACCGGCAGCGCCTTCGCCGGCAGCGACAACTTTGGTTCCAACGGAGCCAACCGGCCTGCCGTCTCGGTCGACAGCTCCTACACGGCTTCCGTCAAGACGTCGGACCAGGCTGAAAAGCAGCCGGTTGTCCAGGGCGCCGACCGTAACCTCTTCGGCAACAGCTAACAGCCGATCCCACCATCAAGGCGGCGGCATGCCCGCCGCTTGATTCGAAAATCCAGGAGTACCCAAATGAAAAAGATTGTTCTTACTGCCGCCGCTCTCTTGATTGCCGCCGGCAGCGCTTATGCCCGCAACGACAATGTTGGCGGGACCGACATCAACAAGCAGTCGACCGTCAACGTCGACAACACGCAGACGTATTCGGTACGTGACAGCAACTCGCCGATCTACAAGCTGCTGAATTCGTCTGGCGATGTGCCCAAGTCCGCGCCTCAGGGCGCCGACCGCAACCTCTTCGGCAACAACTAGAGCAAATTCCAGGAAAAGTGTGAAACGGTTTTCCCGGGAAAAGCGCGTAGCGCTTTCCCTTGGGAATTGCGTCAAAACAAAGAGATAGAGCGGTTCGGCGTTCCGTGAAACGATGAACCGCTCTAACGGCCGAACTGGAATTCCAGACAAGAGCGGCGGGCCATGCCCGCCGCTCTTGTTTTTTTGCATGGCGGAAGAACGCCTGCTTCAAGCCGCCTTTGCTTCTGCTTCATGGAGCGCGAAAGAGCGCCCGTCCGCATCGAAAATATGCAGGTCGCCGGCGTCCGCCGTCAGCCGCAGCGTCGCTCCGCGCTTGACCTCGACATTGCCCGGCAGCTTGGTCACCAGCGGCAGGTCGGCGCGGCCGATGTCGACATAGACGAGCTGGACCTCGCCGAGCTGCTCGACGTAATCGACCGTCCCTTCGAACAAATAGTCGGCGCCGGTGGCAATCATCAGATCCTCCGGCCGCACCCCGAAGCTCACCGCTGCGCCTTTCGCCGACGCAGGCGTTGCGATCGGCACCGTTGCCTTGCGGCCGCCGACATGACTGACGACCGTCGGGTTGCCGGTCTTGTCGATCGTCGCCGGCAGGATGTTCATCGCCGGCGAGCCGATGAACTGGGCGACGAACAGATTGCCGGGCCGCTTGTAGAGCTCCATCGGCGTGCCGACCTGTTCGATATGGCCTTCCTTCAGCACCACGATGCGGTCGGCCAGCGTCATCGCCTCGACCTGGTCGTGGGTGACGTAGATCATCGTTGTGGCCGGCATCGACTCCTTGAGCTTGGCGATCTCGATGCGGGTGGCGACGCGCAGCGCCGCGTCGAGGTTGGACAGCGGCTCGTCGAACAGGAAGACCTTGGGATTGCGCACGATGGCGCGGCCGATGGCGACGCGCTGGCGCTGGCCGCCCGACATCGCCTTGGGCAGACGGTCGAGATATTTGGTCAGCTGCAGGATCTCGGCCGCCTGGCGCACCCGCTTGTCGATCTCGGCCTTGCTTTCCTTGCCGATCTTCATCGAGAAGGCCATGTTGTCGTAGACGGTCATGTGCGGATAGAGCGCATAGGACTGGAACACCATGGCGATGCCGCGCTTTGACGGCGGCACGTCATTGACGATCTCGCCGTCGATCTTGAGCTCGCCCGAGGTGATCTCCTCCAGCCCGGCGATGCAGCGCAGCAAGGTCGACTTGCCGCAACCCGAGGGACCGACGAAGACGATGAATTCGCCCGACTTTATGTCGAGGTCGACGCCGTGCAGAATGTTGAGATTGCCATATGATTTCCTCACTTGCCTTAGCGTGACATCGGCCATGGTACCCTCCAGTTCTTCCTTGAATTCAGTCGATACGCCCGAACCAGGCGCCGTAGCCGCCGAGGCGGATAGTGCCGGCGCCAGTCTGTCCCGAAAACCCGTGTCCCGGCAAGGGCTGCAATGAGCGGCCGCCAAGATCGACCTCGGCAGGCTTTGCTCCGAGATTGAAGGCGCAGACGATCTGCTCGTTGCCTTCGCGGCGCGTGAAGGCGACAGTGTCGCCCTCGCTTTCGATGAACTCGATATCACCCTTGGCCAGTGCCGGATGGGCGCGGCGGAAAGCCAGGAAGCGCCGGTAGTGCTCGAGCAGCGAGCCGTCGTCGCCTTGCTGCACATTGACGGCTTGCGCAAGGTGCTTGCTGGGCACCGGCAGCCAGGGCTTTGCCGTCGAGAAGCCGCCATTGCGGGCAGCGCCGTCCCAAACCATCGGCGTACGGCAGCCGTCGCGTCCCTTGAATTCCGGCCAGAAGCGGATGCCGTATGGGTCCTGCAGATCCTCGAAGCTGAGCTCGGCCTCGCTGAGCCCGAGCTCCTCGCCCTGATAGATGCAGACCGAGCCGCGCAACGACATCAGCAGCGCCGAGATGACCTTGAGGTAGGCGGTCGGGTCGGGCTCGCCGGCTGCCCAGCGCGAGGCAGGGCGCATCACGTCATGGTTGGAGAAGGCCCAGCACGACCAGCCGTCGCTGGCCACCTTGCCGAAGGTTTCCAGCACCGAGCGTACCTTTGCCGCGCTGATCTTCTCCGGCGCCAGGAAGTCGAAGGAGTAACACATATGCACGCGCTTGCCGCCGGCCGTATAGGCCGCCACCACTTCCAGCCCACGCTGCGAATCGCCGACCTCGCCAACCGCGGCCGTCGCCGGGTATTCGTCGAGCAAGGCGCGGAAGCGTTCGAGGAAGCCGAGGTTTTCAGGCCGGCTCTTGTCGTAGAGATGGTCCTGGTAGTTGTAGGGGTTGACGGCCGGCGCCGTCTGGTCGTTGCGCTGCTCGGGCGGCAGCGGCGGATTGTCTTCCAGGCCTTGGCTGTGGAAATAGAAATTGATGGTATCGAGGCGGAAGCCGTCGACGCCGCGCTCCAGCCAGAAGCGGGTGACGTCGAGCAGCGCGTCCTGGACCGCGCGGCTGTGGAAATTGAGGTCGGGCTGCTCGGCCAGGAAATTATGCAGGTAATATTGCTGGCGGCTGGTGTCCCACTGCCAGGCCGAGCCGCCGAAGATCGACAGCCAGTTGTTGGGTGGCGTGCCGTCCGGCTTGGCATCCGCCCAGACATACCAGTCGGCTTTTGGATTGCTGCGGCTCGACCGGCTCTCCTTGAACCAGGGATGGATGTCGGCGGTGTGCGAGAGCACCTCGTCGATCATCACCTTGAGGCCAAGCCGATGCGCCTCTGCGGTCAGCGCGTCGAAGTCGGCCAGCGTGCCGAACATCGGATCGACATCGCAATAATCCGACACGTCGTAGCCAAAATCCTTCATCGGCGATTTGAAGAATGGCGAGATCCAGATGGCGTCGACACCGAGCGAGGCGATGTAGGCCAGCCGGCCGATCATGCCCCTGAGGTCGCCGATGCCGTCGCCGTTCGAATCCTGATAGCTGCGCGGGTAGATCTGGTAGATCACGGCACCTCGCCACCAGTCGCGATCTATAGCGAGATCTGGCTTCGGGGTGGCCTTCAAAGCGGATTGCATAATCTCAACCTCCTTTCACCGAGCCGGCAAGCAGCCCGCGGACGAAATAGCGCTGCAGCGAGAAGAACACGATCAGCGGCACGATGATGGTGACGAAGGCCGATGTCGTCAGGATCTCCCAGTCGCCGCCGCGCGAGCCGAGCAACGCATTGAGCTTGGCGGTAAGCACGATCTGGTCGCCCTCGGTACCAAGGAAAACCATCGCCACTAGCAGATCGTTCCACACCCAGAGAAACTGGAAGATGGCGAACGAGGCCAGCACCGGGAACGACAATGGCAGCACGATCTTGACGAAGATTTCGAAATCGCTGGCGCCGTCGATACGCGCCGACTCCATGATCTCGCGTGGCAGGCCGGCGATATAGCTCCTCAGAAGATAGATGGCGAAAGGCAGGCCGAAGCCGGTATGCGCCAGCCAGATGCCGAGATAGGTCTTCGACGGCACGCCGAAGAAGCTGCCGACGCCGTTATAGAGCTTCAACAGCGGGATCAGCGACATTTGCAGCGGCACGACCAGGAGGCCGATGATGACGGCGATGAGCAGGGCCCGGCCGGGAAAGCGCATCCAGGCCAAAGCGTAAGCGGCGAACGCGGCGATCAGGATCGGGATGACGGTCGCCGGAATGGTGACGGTCAGCGAGTTCATGAAGGAGCGGCCGATGCCTTCCGAAAACAGCACCGTGTCGTAATTGTCGGTGGTGAATTTCGGCGGCGCCGACGAGGCGTAATAGACGCGCTGGCCGCGTTCGCCTTCGAAAGCCTTCGGCGAGGTCATGACGAAACTGCCGTCGGCGTTGAGCTGCAGGGTCACGCCGTCGCCGAGATCGGCTGTCGTGCCGGCGGGATATTGCGTCGGCGCGGCCGACTTGACGCCGAAGGCGCTGATGTTGCGGGCCGGGCCGTCGCCGAAGATATTGCCCTGCAGGACGAACTTGCCGTCCTTCTCGACCTGCGCCGAGGCGGGCGGCAGCCGTCCGGCTTCCGTCTGGCTGGAACTGGTGAACGAGTTCCACCAGCCCGAAGCGATGATCTGATCCTTGTCGCGCAGCGACGAGACCAGAATGCCGAGCGTCGGGATCGTCCAGATCGCAACGAAGATGAAGACGGCGATATGGACGCCGAAACGGCTGACAAAGGACTTTCCGGTCGACACGGCCATCTCAATGCCCTTCCGTCTCTTTGTTCGCCTGGCGGATGTTCCAGACCATGATCGGAATGACCGCTATCATGATGATGATGGCGATGGTGGCGCCGCGGCCGAAATCGCCGCCGCCGCGGAACATCCAGTCGAACATCAGATTGGCCAGCACCTGGCTGTTCCACTGGCCGTTGGTCATGGTCAGCACGATGTCGAAAACCTTCAGCACCAGGATGGTGATGGTGGTCCAGACCACGGCGATGGTGCCCCAGATCTGCGGCACCATGATCTTCCAGAAGATCTGGAAAGGGTTGGCGCCGTCGATGACGGCGGCTTCCAGCGTCTCTTCCGGAATGCCGCGCAAGGCCGACGACAGGATGACCATGGCAAAGCCGGTCTGGATCCAGATCAGGATGACCATCAGGAAGAAGTTGTTCCAGAACGGCAGCGAGATCCAGACCTGCGGCTGGCCGCCGAAATACTGGATGATGGCGTTGAGCAGACCGATCTGCGTCTGCCCGTCGCCGCGATATTCGTAGATGAATTTCCAGATGACGCTCGCGCCGACGAAGGAGATGGCGAGCGGCAGGAAGATCAGGCTCTTGGCGATGGTGCCCCACCAGATCTTGTCGGTGAGCACGGCGATGATCAGCCCGAGGAAGGTGCAGGCGGCCGGCACCACCGCCAGCCAGATGATGTTGTTGAGGATCGAGTTGCGGAACTCGCGGTCGCCGAACGCCCATTGATAGTTGGCCAAGCCGACGAAATGGGCGCCGCCGCGATCGAGGAACGACAGCCTCAGCGTCTCCACCACCGGGTAGATCAGGTAGATGGTGAGGATGATCATCGCCGGGCCGACGAACAGCCAGGGCCGGATCACCCCCTGCCGGCGCAGATTGTTGATCGCCGCCTTGCCGGAAACGCCGCGTGCTGGAAAGATCGTGTCGAGTGCCTTGTTGGCGCCCCAGAAATAGGCGACGCAGCCGCCCACGCCGATGATGATGACGAATATCGCCGAAAAAATCTGAGCCGCCATGGGTCCCTCCCCCTGCGCACGGATCCGCCAGTCGAGAATGGCTTTGGCGACGGGATCATGCGCCGATTCAGTTGTCTGGAGCGCGACCAGCCGGAAAGCAGGTCACTGGGCGCGCGTCATGCCGGAATGCGTTGTACTCACGACAATCGACGCGACGCCAAGCACCGGATAAGGTCCGGGCCGTTTGAGGCCCGGACCACATCACATTGGGAACTCAAGCCGGCCGCTTACTTGATCGCGTCCCAGCTTTTCTGGATGTCAGTGGCGACGTCCTGGGCGGACTTGCCGCCGACCAGGTCGATCATGCCGGTCCAGAACGCACCGGCGCCGATCTTGCCCGGCATCAGGTCGGACCCGTCGAAGCGGAAGGTCGAGGCGTTGGCCAGGATCTCGCCCTGCTTCTTCAGCGCGTCGCTAGCATAGGCGTCCTTGTTGACCGATTTGAACGGCGTCACGAAGCCGCCCTGTGCCATCCAGATCTCATGAGCGAGCGGCAGCTTCAGGAATTCAATGAACGCGCGGGCACTCTTGCTATCTTTAGTGATCATGGCCAGCGTGCCGGCGCCGAGCACCGGAGTGCCGAGCTCGGGCTTGGAGGCGTAGGGCGGGTAATAGAAGAAGTCGGCATCCTCGCCGATCTTGGTGCCTTGCGGGAAGAAGGTCGGGATGAACGATGCCTGGTGGTGCAGATAGCATTTCGGCGGCACCGAGAAGAGGCCCTTCGGGCTGTCACGGAAATCGGTCGCCGCAACCGCCTTGGCGCCGCCCTCGACCATCTTGTCGTCGGTCGCGATCTTGCCGAAAATGTCGATCGCGTTGACCACTGCCGGATCGTTGAACGGAATTTCGTTCTTAACCCATTTGTCGTAGGTCTCGGGCGTCTGGGTGCGCAGCATGATGTCTTCGACCCAGTCGGTCGCCGGCCAGCCGGTGGCGCCGCCCGAACCAAGCCCGATGCACCATGGCGTGCCGCCGTCGGCGATGATCTTCTTTTCGAGCTCGGCAAGCTCTTCCTGCGTCTTCGGCACCTTGTAGCCCGCTTCCTCGAAATTGTCCGGCGAGTACCAGACCAGCGACTTCACGTCGGCCTTATACGGAAAGGCGAAGAAGCCGGGTTTGCCGTCCTTGTCCTTGAACGTGCCGAGGTCGACCCAGGATTGGCCGGCGCCGTAATTGTCCTTGACCCAGTTGGCCGTGTCGTCGCCGAGCGGCGTCAAAAGCCCCTTCGATGCCAGATCCTGGATCAGGCCCGGCTGCGGCAGCACGGCAATGTTGGGCGGGCTGCCGGCCTGCGTGTCGATGACGATCTGCTGCTCGTAATTCTCCGACGAGGAGTACTTGATCTCGGCGCCGGTGGCTTCGGAGAAGTAATCGAGGACGGTGCGGATAAGCCCTTCGTCCTCGCCGCGCCACGGCCCGAAGATCGTCAGCGTCTCGCCCTTGAGGTCGACCTTCTTGAGCTCCTCGTAGTTGGCCCAGTTGAAACGGGGATCTTCGCCCGGCTTGAACTTCAGTTCGGCTTGCGCCGGCATGGCGAGCGCAAGCGTGGCAAACGCAGCGCCCAGCAGAAGCATTTTCTTCATCGGTATTCCCTCCCAGTGGTGACAAACACCGAACGAAACCTCCATTCCGTCCGCCGGCGCTGCAGGACTGTGACTCAGTCGGAAAGGAACTGCAACCTTTCGTAGAGTCTTCCAAAGCGCTTTGGTGATTTTGATCTCGCCACTGAATTGATCCGGAGTCAAGAGAAAGCCAAATTAATCGATTTAATTTCTGCGGTCGAGTGCCAGCGAAAGTGCGCTGCAGCACAGTTTTCTGGCGGTGCAGCAGCAAATTCGGCTTCAAACCGGTCCGAACCGTGCGTAAGGTCATTGCGCTCGGCGGCGCAGTTCGTAGCGGCCGGCTCGATTCAGATTAAAAGCGCTTTGAGGTTTGGAGGCCTCCGGTGAACCTCAAGCAGCTCTCCCATGTGCTGGCGCTTTCGCAGACTACGGTGAGCCGCGCATTGAACGGCTACCCGGAGGTCAACGAGGAAACGCGCCGGCGGGTGGTCGATGCCGCCAAGCGTCACGGCTATCGCCCCAATCCGAGCGCCCGCCGGCTGGCGACCGGCAAGACCGGCATGATCGGCTATGTGCTGCCGACGGGGACGACCGTCGACATCGACCCGCATTTCGTCGAGTTCCTGTCCGGCCTCGGCGACTATGCGCGTTCGCACGAGCTCGACCTGGTGCTGTCACCGGCCGATGCCGACGACCAGGAGACGACGTACCGCCGCATTGTCGCCAACCGGCAGGTCGACGCGGTCTATATCTCCTCGCCGAGGCCGGCCGACCGGCGGGTGGCGCTGGTCAATACGCTCGGCATTCCTTTCATCGTCCATGGCCGCAGCGAAGGCTTCGATTTCGAGTATCCGTTCACCGACATCGACAATGAGGGCGCCTTCCACGAGGCGGCGCGGCTACTCGTTCAGCTCGGTCATAGGCGTCTGGCGCTGATCAATGGCGACGATCGCGAGACCTTCGCCATCCATCGCGAGCGCGGCGTGCGCCGCGCGCTTGCGGCGAGCGGCCTGGTGCTTCGTGATCAGCATGTCTGTTCGCTCACCATGACCGAGGAGAACGGCTACCGCGCCGCCCGGCGCTTGCTGGAACAAAGCGACGCGCCGACGGCGATCGCCTGCTCCAGCCTGATCATGGCGCTCGGCGTGGTGCGCGCGGTGCGCGATCTCGGCCTGACCATTCCGGGCGACCTGTCGCTGATCGCCCATGACGACGTCTTTCCCTGGCTGAAGCCGGAAAATTTTTCGGTGCCGCTGTCGACGACACGTTCGTCGATCCGCCTGGCCGGCGCACGCATCGCCGAACGGCTGGCGGCGCGGATTTCCGGCCTGGAGGAGGGCACTCGCGGCGAAGTCTGGCCGGTCGACCTGGTGGTCAGGGGATCGGTCGCCGGCGCGCCGGCCTAGAGGCAATCACTCTGAACGGCCGAGGTCGACTCTTGGCGGCTGTTAGCCAGCACCAGCGGGTGCGTCCTGGTCTCAGGCCGCGGATTTGAGGTGATCGATGAAGGCGCGCAGCTTCGGCAGGACTTGGCGCTTGCCGGGATGATAAAGGAAAACACCCGGCGTCGTCGTGGCGACGCCGTCGAGCACCGACTGGAGTTTTCCTTCGGCTATCGGACCTTCGGCGAGTGGTCGCGGCGTCTGCGCCAGCCCGACGCCCCGCATCGCGGCCCCGACCAATGTCGAATAGTCGTGCGCAATCAGCGGGCCTGAGACGATCGCTTCGATTGCACCGTTACCATCGATGAACGACCAGGGTGCGATGGCGCCATTCGAGCGGCGCAAGCGTAAGCAGGCGTGGTGGCGCAAGTCGTCGACACGCTCGGGACGGCCGTAGCGCTCAAAATAGTCAGGGCTGCCGACGACTACGAACGAGAACGGCGGGGTCAGCCGCACCGCGACCATGTCGGCGGCGATGAGTTGCCCGAGGCGGATGCCGGCGTCGAACCCGCCGGTCGCGAGATCGACCATCTGGTCGCTCACGGCGATCTCCAGTTCGATCTCAGGATAGGCTTGGCAGAACGACGCGAGCACCGGCTCCAACATCAGCGGCACGATAGCGCGAGGCACAGACAGACGTAGCAGACCGGTCGGCCGCTGGCCGATATCGCGAGCAGCCTCGCCGGCCGCAACGAGCTCCTCGAATGCCGGGCCGGCACGATCGAGGAACCGCTGGCCAGGTTCGGTTAAACCAACGCTCCGCGTCGTGCGGACGAACAGCGCCGTGCCCAGGCGAGCTTCCAGCGCGCGCACCGCTTGGCTCACGGCGGATGGCGTCACGCCGAGATCGGCGGCGGCACGGCGGAAGTTGCGGCGCCTGGCGACGGCCAGGAACGCCTCGACGCCCTCCAGCGCACCATGTCGGACTGTGTAGTTCTGCTTCATAGGTTGTTGTGATTACACTGGATAGTCCAATTGCGGTAGCGGGCTTAAAGCCGCGTGAACCAACTGTTGAGAGTAGGCCAAATGTCCACGGAAATGGTGTTCCAAACCCATCTTGTTCTCGGCTACGTCGCGTGGCTGCTTTGCTTCGGCGCGTACGGTTTGCCGTGGCTCAGGTCGATGGACCGGGTCGCAGCGCAACGCGCTATCGCCACGCTGCACAGCTTCCGCTTCTTCGGGCTCGTCTTCATGGTTCCAGGCGTCGTAAGCCCCAATCTGCCCGCCGATTTCGCCGTATTCGCCGCCTACGGCGATTTCGCGACTGGCGTGCTGGCCATGCTGGCGCTGCTCACGCTGAGGATACGCCCGCTCTTCTGGCCGTTGGTCATCGCCTTCAATGTCGCAGGGACGGTCGACCTCATCGTCGACTATTACCACGCCATTCAGATCGGCCTTCCTGCACGCGCAGGCGAACTGGGCGCCACCTACGCGATCCCGATCATCTACGTACCGCTGCTGATGATAACGCACATCGCCGCATTCTATTTTCTCCTACGTCCTCAGCAAAACGCGACCTGAGCGGGCTATTCCTTCGCCGCTTCGGCCGCCTTGGTGTCCAGCAGCCCAAAGCCGAAATCATTGTCGCGCCCCTTGGGGCCGAGATCCTTTGCCGAGGCGGCAAGTGCTTTCTCGACCCAGTCGGCGGAGCGGTCGGGCGCGGCATGCAACAGATTGGCGATCGCGCCGGTCACGATCGCCGCTGCAAAGGAAGTTCCGGTCACCATGTCCGAGCCGGCGCCGCTCGGCGCCACCATCTCGACGCCGGGAGCGGAGATGAAGACGTAGGCGCCGCGATTGGCCTGCGGCATCAGCCCGTCCTTGGCATCGGTGGCCGTCACCGCGATCACGCCGTCGAAGGCGGCCGGATAACCATAGGGCGCCTTCGGTCCGTTATTGCCGGCGGCCGCAACCAGAACGATGCCAAACGCACGCGCATTGCGGCAGGCGATGCCGAGCAGGTCGTTCTTCGGGCCGACGAAGCTCATATTGATGATGCGGACGTCCTGCTCCGCCGCCCAGTCGAGCGCCGAAAGGATGACGTCCATGGTCGACTTGCCGCCCTCGAAGGCGCGGGCGTGATAGATCCTGGCGCCCGGCGCCATGCCTTTGAACGCGCCGGTGCCGGCAATCAGTCCATCGACCGAAGTGCCGTGGTCGCGCGCCTTGATCGGCACGTCGGGCATGGCATCGAACTGCCCGGCGATGACGCCGGAGAGCGCCGGATTGCCGTCATCGATGCCGGTGTCGATGACGCCGACGCGCACATTCTCGCCGCTGGCTTTGTCGGCATCGAGCGCGATGCGCTCGAACGCATAATTGACGATGCTGGCCGCCTGCTGCAGCGAGTAGACATGGTTGGCCTCACGCCGCAACGTACGGCCGTCGGCGGCAAGTTGCGCCAGCACGACGCCGACCGGGCGGCCATCGGGAATGCCGAAGCGCACCAGTGTGTTGCCGAGCAGCCGCGACTGCCGCTGCGAGCGTATCTCGAGGCCGAACGAGGCCGCGATCTGCTGGACCGCGCCGGCATCGCCATTGACGGTGACCAGCACCTCGTCGGGCACGAAATCGCCGGTCACGGCGCGCGGCGGCTCGGTTGCCACAGGATCGGTCGGCGCAACCACCGCACCGCCCGGCGCGGCAGCCTGTATTGCCGGCGCGACGGCGGGTGGGGCCGCAGTATTGCCAGGAGGTATCGGCGCCTCGGTGACTACGGTAGGATTGGGGAACAGGTCGACAATCAAACCCGGAAGAAACACCGCGCCCGTTGTTCCATGAGCCGGCGCTTTGCCGCCATCCTTCACGCCGCCGCCATCCTTGGCGCAGTCGGCGTTGGCAGCACTTCCCCGGTTCAGGCAGTCGATCTCAGCCTGGGTGAGGTTCGGGTCATTGGTCTGCGCCATTGCGGACGCGGCGAAGATTGTCATCGCCGCCGTCAATCGAATGACCGCCTCAGCCGCCATCAGCCGGTTTCCTTCCCTCCAGCGCAGCTTCGGTGAAAGGCTGGGCGGCAATAAGGCCAAGCAGCTTCTGATAGTCGGCGGCGGTCTTGGCCGGAACGCCGAGGCGGAAGACGCCGTCGGCGGTCGGCCCGCCGGCGATCTTCAATTGGTTCTGGTCGAGAAAAGCGATGATGTCGGACAGCTTCGCAGCCGGTTTGAACTTCACAAGTGCAAACGGCATTTTGGCCAGATCGTCTTCCGATCCGGCAATCTCGAAGTCGCCACCGCTGTTGCCGGTCTGCACAAAAGACTGCACGACGACCAGAGCCAGCAGCACCGCGGCCGCGGCCCAGGCGACGCCGACCGGCACCGCCATGAAGCGGCTCCAGGCTTGCGCCAGCCAGGACGATGCCGCAGGCGCTCGGGACGGGCCGGCCTCGGCGTCGAGCGCCTTGGCAAAGCGGCTGAGCGCATCGGCCGGCGGGCGGATTGCCTCATTTGCGGCAGCGGTGCCGGAGAATTCGGCCTCGGCCTCGCCCAGTGCGGCCATCGCCGCCGGATCGCTCGCCAGCCATTCCTCGATGGCTTCGAGCTCGGTGCCCTCCAGCGAGCCGTTCAGATAAAACGGCAGCAGCATTTCCATTTCGTCGCGGCGTGACATTTTTTCAGCGGCGCTCATGGCCACCCCCTGTCGTAACCGGCGGCCTTGAGGGCTTCGCCGAGTTTCTTGCGGGCGTAGAACATCCTAGTCTTGACCGTTGCGACCGGGATGCCGAGTACCTCGCCGATCTCGCTCACCGATTGCCCGTGATAATAGGCAAGGTCGATCACCGTGCGGTGCTCTTCCGGCATGGCATCGATAAAGCGTCGCAAGGCGGCGGCCTTGTCTTCCTTCATCGTCACGACTTCCGGCGTGTCGGCGCCGTCGGCGACCTGGGCCGCGTCATCGTCGTCGATCCAGTCTTCCTTCTTCTTGCGCAGCAGGGACAGCGCCTTGAAGCGGGCAATGCCGAGCAGCCATGTCGAGACCTCCGAGCGCCCCTCGAAGGCCGGTGCCTGCCGCCAGAGTTCGAGGAACACCTCGTTCGCGATATCGTCGGCCATCAGTTCCGATCCCGTCTGGCGTGCCACGAAGCGGTAGACCCGCGCGTGGTGGCGCATGAACAGGAGCCGCACGGCGGCACGGTCGCCTTTCGCGACCCGCTCGACAAGCGCGCGATCGGTCTCCGCGGCCGTCATCGCCGGTCGAGCCGCCTGGCTCCTGCCTGCTCTGTCGCTGATCGGCCCAAAAAGGTTCACCGCATCCGCCCGTATATTTGCGGAGGCTAACTGAAGAGCGGGAGCGTTGCCAGAGGGAGAAGAGGGCGCGCGCTCAACTCAGGAACGGCTCTGCCTTCATCGTCGCCGGCACCGGCACGCCGAGGCGCGCAAGCACCGTCGGCGCGAGCTGCAGCTGATCGAGCAGCGTATTGGCTTCCGGACCCTCGCCGGATCCGAAGTAGTAAAGTGCGAAATCCTGCATCTCCTCGTCGTGGCCGCCATGATGGCCACGATCGGTCTGGCCATGATCGGCGGTGACGATCACCTCGTAGCCGGCTTCCCGCCAGCGCGGCAGAAAGCCGGCGAGCATGGCGTCCATTGCATAGACGGCATGATCCATCTCGTGGCAGTCATGGCCGAAGCGGTGGCCCATCGAGTCCAGAGTACAGCTGTGCAGGATGCCGTAATCGATGCCGTAGCGCCTGGTCAGCATGGTCAACGTCGCGAACAGGTCGACGTCGCTCGGCGTCATCTGGTTCCTGGCATTGTAGCCGGTCATGGTATGGAACCGGCCATGGCTGATCGGCCTGCCCGGCTGATCGAACTCCATGTCCTCGACCAGGTCGAACGGATAGGCCCGGAAGAATTCGGACCAGTAGGAGTGGGTGACCGCACCGGTCTTGCCGCCGGCCCTGCTGACTTCGGAAAAGATGTCCGGCTGTTCGACGCGAAACCGGTTCTCGTTCGACAGGATACCGTGCACTTGGGGCGGCACGCCGGTGTGGATCGAGGCATAGCAGGATGCCGAAGTCGACGGCAGCACGGAGCGCATTTTCCATACGCGGGCTTCGCCTGATTGCACCCAGCCTTCGAGATTGCCCATCAGCCGTCGCCAGTTCCGGTAAGGCACGCCGTCGAGGATGATGAGCAATAGTTTTGTGTTGAGCGCCAAGGGCGCCTCCATGCGGCTTAATCGGAAAAGTCAGGGCGGGCCTGCCGTTCAATCCACGCCCGGACAGGATCGTCGGGCGCAAAGGGCGACCCGCTAGTTCCCCGCGCTGGCCATGCGCCGTCCCTTGATCGCCTTTTCCAGCCAGCCGATCTCCATTTCGGGCACCGACGATAGCAAAAGATCGGTGTAGGCATCGAAGGGCGGCGTCAGCACCTTGCTCTTGGCCCCGTAGCGCACCACTTCGCCGCGATACATCACGGCGATCGAATCGGCGATCGACTTGACCGTGGCCAGGTCGTGGGTGATGAACAGATAGGCGACGTTTTCCTCTTTCTGCAGCCCGAGGAGCAGCTCCAGTATGCCGTGGGCGACCAGCGGATCGAGCGCCGAGGTCACCTCGTCGCAGATGATCAGCTTCGGCTTGGCGGCGAGCGAACGGGCGATGCAGACGCGCTGCTTCTGGCCGCCCGAAAGCTCGGCCGGATAGCGGTCGACATAGCCTTTGCCCATTTCGATCTTGTCGAGCAGCTCGGCGACGCGTTTGTCGCGCTCGCGCCCGCGCATCCCAAAATAGAATTCCAGCGGCCGGCCGATGATGGTTCCGACCGTCTGGCGCGGGTTCATCGCCACGTCGGCCATCTGGTAGATCATCTGCAGTTGGCGAAGATCCTCCTTCGGCCGGTCGGCAAGCCGGTTGGCGAGCGGCCGTCCGTCGAAGGTGACGGCGCCTTGTTCGGGCGGCAAGAGGCCGGTGATGGCGCGCGCCAGTGTCGATTTGCCGGAGCCGGACTCGCCGACCACCGCCAGCGTCTGGCCGGGGAAAATATCGACCGAGACGTTCTTCAGCACCTTGATGTGACTGCGGCCATAGGCGGCGGTGATGTTCTTGACCGACAGGAACGGGCTCGTGCCAGGCTGCTGCTCCTGGTGTTCGATCTCATGCACCGAAACCAGCGCGTTGGTGTATTCCTGGCGCGGCTCCTTGATGATCTGGCGGGTGCCGCCCCATTCGACCAGCCGGCCGTGGCGCAGCACCATGATCTCGTCCGAGACCTGGGCGACGACGGCAAGGTCGTGAGTGATGTAGAGCGCCGCGACATGCGTGTCGCGGATGGCATCCTTGATCGCCGCCAGGACGTCGATCTGCGTCGTCACGTCGAGCGCCGTGGTCGGCTCGTCGAAGACGATCAGGTCGGGTTCCGAGCACAGCGCCATTGCCGTCATGACGCGCTGCAGCTGACCGCCCGACACCTGGTGGGGGAAGCGCTCGCCGATGCTTTCGGGATTCGGCAGGCTGAGCTTCTTGAACAGCGCCACGGCGCGCTTTTCGGCTTCGGCCCGCGTCGCCGTGCCGTGCAGGAGTGCTGCCTCGACCACCTGGTCCATCAGCCTGTGCGCCGGATTGAAGGCGGCTGCCGCCGATTGCGCGACATAGCAGACCTCGCGGCCGCGCAATTTGCGAAACCCTTCGTTGCCGCCCTTCAAGATGTCGCGGCCATTGAGGATGACCTCGCCGCCGGTGATGCGCACGCCGCCGCGGCCGTAGCCCATCGACGACAGGCCGATGGTCGATTTGCCGGCGCCGGACTCGCCGATCAATCCGAGCACCTTGCCCTTTTCGAGCGTCAGCGAGACATCGTGCACCAGCACGATGTTCTTCGGCGCCTCACCCGGCGGATATACCGTGGCCTCGATGCGCAGATTGCGGATGTCGAGCAGCACGCCGGACTTCGGTTGCCCGGGCTTCGGTTGCCCGGGCTTCGGTTGCTTGTCAGCCATTACCCGCGTCCTCCCTTCAGGCTTGTCGTGCGGTTGAGCACCCAGTCGGCGACGAGATTGACGGAAATCGCCAGCGCTGCGATCGCCGCCGCCGGAATGAGGGCGGCGCCTATGCCGAAGACGATGCCATCCTTGTTTTCCTTGACCATGCCGCCCCAATCGGCGTCCGGCGGCTGCACGCCAAGCCCGAGGAAGGACAGCGTCGACAGGAACAGTACGGCATAGATGAAGCGCAGGCCGAGTTCCGAAACCAGCGGCGACAGCGCATTGGGCAGGATTTCCCGGAAGATGATCCAGCCGCTGCCTTCGCCGCGCAGCTTGGCCGCCTCGACATAATCCATGACGTTGATGTCGACGGCGACCGCCCTCGACAGGCGGTAGACGCGGGTCGAGTCCAGAATGCCCATGACCAGGATCAGTGTCACGAGATTGGATGGCAGCACCGACAGCACGACAAGGGCCATGATCAGTGTCGGGATCGACATCAGGAGATCGACGAGACGCGACAGAAGCGTGTCGAACCAGCCGCCGAAAACCGCTGCCGAAAAGCCGAGGATGGCGCCGAGCGAGAAGGACAGCGCGGTCGCCAGCACCGCGATGAACAGGGTGATGCGGGCGCCGTAGATCATGCGCGACAACAGATCGCGGCCGAGATTGTCGGTGCCCAGCCAATGCGCCGCGGACATCGGTTCCCAAGGGACGTCGCTGACGATCTCGGCATTGCCATGCGGCGCGATCCACGGCGCAAAAATTGCTGCCAGCACGAACAGCGCCGTCAGCACGATGCCGACCAATGCCGGGATGGGGATGCGTTTGATGACGAGCATACCCGCCCCCCTCATTTCGGATGTCTGAGGCGCGGATTGGCGATGATCGCCGCTATGTCCGCGATGATGTTCAGGCTGATGTAGACGGCGGCGAAGATCAGCCCGACCGCCTGCACCACCGGCACGTCACGCTTGGTGACGTGGTCGACGAGGTATTGGCCCATGCCTGGATAGACAAAGATAACTTCGACCACGACGACGCCGACGATCAGGTAAGCGAGATTGAGCATGACGACGTTGATGATCGGCGCAATGGCATTGGGGAAGGCATGCCTGCGGATGACCGCGAAGGCCGAAAGCCCCTTGAGTTCGGCGGTTTCGACATAGGCCGACTGCATGACATTGAGGATCGCGGCGCGCGTCATGCGCATCATATGGGCTAGCACCACCAGGGTCAGCGCCGCCGCCGGCAGTGCGATGGCCTGAATGCGTTCGCCGAAAGGCATCCCGTCATAGACAGTGGAAATGGCGGGAAACCATTGATGTTGCACCGCGAAGAAAAAGACGAGCACATAGCCGACGAAGAATTCCGGGAAGGACGTCGAGGCCAGCGCCATTCCCGAGATCAGCTTGTCGACCCAGCCATTGCGGTAGCGCACCGCGATCAGCCCGAGGATGATCGCCAGCGGCACCGCGACGACCGCCGCCCAGAAGGCGAGGAACAGCGTGTTCCACAGCCTTCCCTTGATAGAGGTTGCGATATCCTGACCGCTCGACATCGCCGTGCCGAGATCACCGGTCAGAATGCCGCCGAGCCAGCGAAAATAACGGATGTAAGCGGGATCATTGAGGCCGAGCTGCTCGCGCAGATTGGCGAGCGACTCCGGTGTCGCCGACTGTCCTAGGATGGCTTGCGCGACGTCGCCGGGCAGGATCTGGGTGCCGGCGAAGATCAGGACCGAAACGGCCAACAGCAGCAGAATGCCCAGCGCAATGCGCTGGGCCACCAGTTTCACGATGGGTGAGGACATATCCGCAAGGCCGGGCTCAGGCTTCGAGCCAGCACTTCGCCAGAGCATATCCGTTCATCAACTCCTGATGCGGATCATCCACCCACCCGGCAACCTTGGCGCCCGTCGCGTCGATAAACTGATTGAACATCGGCAGGATCAGGCCGCCCTCGTCGCGCACCATCACAGCCATGTCGTGGTACATTGCCTTGCGCTTGGCCTCGTCGAGCTCGGCGCGAGCCGCCAGCACCATCTTGTCGAAATCCGGACGCTTGAACCGTGTGTCGTTCCAGTCGGCCGTCGACAGATAGGCAGTCGAGTACATCTGGTCCTGCGTCGACCGGCCGCCCCAGTAGGAGGCGCAGAAGGGCTGCTTGTTCCAGACTTCCGACCAATAGCCGTCGCCCGGCTCGCGCTTGATCTCCAGCGTGATGCCGGCCTTGGCAGCACTCTGCTGGAACAGCTGTGCAGCATCGACGGCACCGGGGAAGGCGACGTCCGACGTCCGGAGCAGGACGGCACCGTCATGGCCCGACTTCTTGTAGTGGAACTTGGCCTTGTCGGGATCGTATTTGCGCTGCTCGATCTCGGTGAATAGCGGGTACGATGCATTGATCGGGAAGTCGTTGCCGAGCGAGCCATAGCCACGCAGCACCTTGTTCAGCATCTCCTCGCGGTCGATCGCCAGCTTCAACGCCATCCGCAAATCGTTGTTGTCGAACGGCGCGGTGTTGCAGTGCATGATGAAGACGTAGTGGCCGGGTCCCGAATGGTTGCGGATGGTGACACCGGGCACGCGCTTGATCAGATCGACGATCTTCGGCTCGACGCGGTTGATCATGTGGACCTGGCCGCCCTGCAGGGCGGCCGTACGCGCCGTGGCGTCGTTGATGACGATGATCTCTATCTGGTCGGCATGGCCCATCTTGTCGCCCTGCCAATAATTGGCGAAGCGCTCGCCGCCATGGCGCACGCCGGGCTCGTTGGTGGTGACCTTGTAAGGACCCGCCGAGATGCCGGCATCGGCCTTGTCCTTGCCGCCATTCGGCTGAATGATCAGGTGATAGTCGCTAAGCAGGTAGGGCAGGTCGGCATTCGGCTCCTTCAGCGTCAGCACCACTTCCTTGCCGCTGGCCTTGATGCTCTCGATGCCTTTCATGTAACCGAGCGCACCGGACTTTGACTTCTCGTCCGAATGGCGTTCGAGGGTGGCGGCCACGTCCTCTGCGGTCACCTTCTTGCCGTTGTGGAACTCGACGCCATCGCGGATCTTCAGCGTCCAGGTCTTGGCGTCGTCCGACGAGCCGATCTCTTCGGCGATGCGGTTCTCGAGCTTGCCTTCGGGAGACAGTTCGACGATCAGTTCGCCCCACATCTTGCCGAAGGCGAACGGCACCTGCGTCATAAACAGCGCCGGATCGAGGCTGTTGGTGGACTCGCCACCGACCAGGCCGGCCTTGAGCGTGCCGCCCTTGACCGGACCCGCCGCGCGGGAAGCGCTGGATAGCAGCGAATTGGCGATGGTTGCGGTGACGCCAAGCGCTGCTGCCCGGCCGAGAAAATCGCGACGGCTCAGCTTGCCGGACGCAACGCGCCGGCTCAGATATTCCAGTTCGTTTGACATGTTGAGTTCCTCACTCTGTTGGTCCGACCTTATGGTCGTTTTTCTCATTTCTATCGGGAGAATAATGACCGTAAGGGAAAGCGGTAAGCAAGACCGAATGCGACATGCCGTGGCGTAAATCGTGCGTCGCAATTGGACCAATCGCTATAAGCGCTCAAAGCAGTGCGCGCGGGATTTTCTCCTCGAAGTTGCGCTCGAAGACGAGTTTCTCGCCTTCATAGGCTTCAATTCTGGCGCTAACCACGAAGCTTTGCGCGTCGGAGCGCATTTCGGCGAAGGTTTCGGTGCGCACCGACCATCCATTTCGCGACAGCGTCTGGGTCCAATGCGCCTTGCCCGAGGCTGACAGCGGATTGTCGGGATGGATCGCCCATGTCTCTCTGGCGACGCTGCCATTGGCGAGGCCATGCTCCAGGTCGCGCACCTCACCAAAATCGTCCACGATGGAAAGCGTGGTCATTCCGGTCTTTTCGTCGCGATCGACATGACGCTCGGAATTGGCGGCGCGGACCGTTTCGGTTGCCCAGGGCGTGGCGCTTTCGGGAGCGGGGAAGGTGACCTCGTCGCCTGTCGCCGGCGGGCGCAGCGGCAGCATCAATGTCGCGGCCGACAATTCGAGCCGGACCGGCTCCGGCGACGGCCAGATCATCGGCCAATAGGCGTTCGAAACGGCAACGCGCAAGCGGTGGCCGGCCGGCACGCGATAGGCGCATTGGTCGAGCACCACCCGGGCGCTGACGGTTTCGCCGGGCACCAGCGCTTCGGGAAATTCGTGCGAGTTGCGATGCGTCAGGTTGAGCACGCCGTAGGAGATGAGTTCCGACGCGCCGTCCGGGTGGACGTCGCACAGCCGAACCGCGATGTTCGCCTGGCGCCGGTCCGACGAGACCCTGACCACAACTTCGGGAGCACCGACAATGTCGACCGTTTCGGTCAGCACCGGCTGGTCGAAGCACACCGACAGCGCATCGTCGGGGCGCTGGTCACCCGGCAGTTCCGGGCCGAAGGTGAAGGGGAAATATTCGCCGCCGGCGAGGCCGCAGCTTTGCGGCGAAGCGACGATAGCGTGGTTGCCTTCAGCGATAAGCTCAACCTCTTGCGTCTTGATGTTAGGTGACGGCCATTCCGATTCAGCGACCCAGCGGCCCGGCCGCTCGGGATGCCAGCGCGCCGGACGCACGCTGTCCATGACATAGGCGCGGTAGGCGGGGTCGGCCTCGACGCCGGTGTCGATGTCCTTCAGCCAGCGGTCCCACCAGCGCAAGGCCTCCTGCAGGAAGCCGATGCGCGGTTCGGGCGCGGCGTAATGCGGGTATTTGTGGATCCACGGGCCGACGATGCCCTTGACCGGCGCCTGGATGTTGGCGGCGAGATGGGAAATCGTATTGCGATAGCCGTCATGCCAGCCGCCGATCGACAGCACCGCGGCATGGATCGCCGAATAGTCTTCACAGATCGAGCCGCGCTTCCAATAGGCGTCGCGATGCTGGTGTTTCAGCCATAGCGGCGCCAGAAAGGGCTGGTTCTCCAGCCGGGTCAGCCACAGGTCGCGCCATCTGTTGTCGCCGGCCAGCAACGGATCCGGCGGCCGCGACGAATAGGACAGCATGGTCGAGGCCCAGCCAAAATTCTCGATCAGCAGGCAGCCGCCCTTGTAGTGAATGTCGTCGGCATAGCGGTCGACCGTCGAACAGAGACTGATGACCGCCTTCAGCGCTGCCGGCTGCTTGGCTGCTACCTGCAGGCAGTTGAAGCCGCCCCAGGAAATGCCCATCATGCCGACATTGCCGTTGCACCAGGGCTGCGCCGCCGCCCAGGCGATGACGTCGCAGGCGTCCTGCAGTTCCTGCTCGGAATATTCATCGTCCATCAGCCCTTCGGAATCGCCATTGCCGCGCATGTCGACGCGGATCGAGGCGTAGCCGTGGCCTGCGAAATAGGGATGCGTCAGCTGATCGCGATAGATCGTGCCGTCGCGCTTGCGGTAGGGCAGGTGCTCGAGGATCGCCGGCACCGGATCGTCGGCAGCATCGGCCGGCATCCACACCCGCGCCGACAGCCGGCAGCCGTCCGGCATGATGATCCCTATATCCGGAAATTCGACGATCTTTCGTGGGAATTCAGTGACGATTTTCATGCGGGCGAACTCCAGGAGCGCCAGATGATGGAGCCCGTGAGAGCGCGTCATGGGCCAGTCAACGAATTCGGCTGGTCAATCCGCGTCAATTCAGCGGTATGTCGTTTTCGGCCTTGCTTGCTTGATAGGCGGCGGACAATTCGTCATAGCGCGCTGATATTGTGTGGATGCGCGCTTCCAGCCGACCGCGCTCGGGGTCGGGCAGCGAGCGCACCAATTTGCGGATCGAAAAGCTCTTCCAATAGGCATTCTCGGCATTGTAGCCGCCGGGATCGAGGGTGAAGACCTCTTTCAGAATCTTCAGATCGTGCGGGATGTCGAAGCTGTCGCGCGAGTCCTCGTGGCTGAACAGATAGAAGAAATTGTCGAAGCCGGTCCAGGTGATCGCCGACAGGCAGAGCGAGCAGGGCTCGTGGCTGGAGAGGAAGATAGCCTCCTTGGTATCGACGCGTTCGGCTTTAGGCATTTCGTAGAAGCGCTTCAGGCAATGCACCTCGCCGTGCCAGAGCGGGTTTTCGGTCTCGTTGTTGGTTTCGGCAAGCACCAGCGAGCGGTCGTCCTTGCGCAGAATGGCCGCGCCGAACAACTTGTTGCCGTCCGCAACGCCTTCGACGGTCTTCGGCACGATGTCGTGCTCGATGACGTCGAGCAGGCGATCGATCAGCGAAATGTCGGTCATCATCTAATCCCGTCGGGAAGATCGATCTCGTAGGCGTGCGAGAAATGGCACTCTTCGAGATTGGAGCCGTCGCCGCCGCGGTCGACGACCACAAAATCCTGGACATCGCCGATCGGCGTCAGCACGCCGTGCCACAGATTGCGCGGGTAGTTGACGCCTTGCCCGGGCGCGGTGATGAAGGCGTGCGGCTCGCCAGGTCCTTCCTCGCCATCATGGCAGACGACGACCAGGAACGGCCGTGGTGACAGCGGGATGAAGGCCTGGCTGCCGAACGGATGGCGCTCCACCATGGTCAGCTTCAACGGCAGCTCATAGGGCGTGCCACGCACCATCGAGATCAGCACGCGCGCATTCGGCCCTCGTGCTTCCGCGGTGGCGAGGTCATCGTAGCGCTCGGCCTTGCCGCCATTGATCGGATAATGGTTGTCGCCGCCCATATCGATGACGTCGCCGAATTCGGCGAAATTCTCGCGGGTCAGCGGCCGCGCGACGATGCGGGTCATGGTGTGGGTCTCGCGACGCCGGCGCTGCCAAGCTTGGCGTGGCGGTTGACGTCCTTGTAGAGGAGATAGCGGAATTTGCCTGGCCCGCCGGCATAACAAGCCTGCGGGCAGAAGGCGCGCAGCCACATATAATCGCCAGCCTCGACCTCGACCCAATCCTGGTTGAGACGATAGACCGCCTTGCCCTCCAGCACATAGAGCCCGTGCTCCATGACATGCGTCTCGGCGAAAGGAATGACCGCGCCCGGCTCGAGCGTGACGATGGTGACATGCATGTCGTGGCGCATGTCGGCCGGATCGACGAAGCGCGTGGTTGCCCATCGGCCTTCGGTACCCGGCATCGGCGTCGGCGCGATGTCCTGTTCGTTGACGAAGAACGCTTGCGGCGGCTCGATGCCGTCGACTGCATCATAAGTCTTGCGAATCCAGTGGAAGCGGACGGCGGCGCCGCTTTCATTGTGCACCGTCCACCCACTCGCCGGCGGCAGGAAGGCAAAGCCGCCCGGCCTTAAGCTATGTTTCTTGCCGGCAAGCGAAACGCTTAACTCGCCTTCGACCACGAACAGCGCACCTTCGGCGGCGGCGTCAAGCTCAGGGTGGTCGCTGCCGCCGCCAGGCGCGAGCTCGACGATATATTGCGAAAACGTCTCGGCAAAACCCGACAGCGGCCGCGACAGCACCCAGACGCGTGTCCCATCCCAGAACGGCAAGGCGCTGGTGACGATGTCCTGCATCACGCCCTTGGGGATGACGGCATAGGCCTGTGTGAACACAGCGCGGCCGGTCAGCAATTCGCTCTGGCCGGGATGTCCGCCCTGCGGCGCATAATAGGTTCGCTCGGCCATTTTCATCATATCCATAAATTCAAGCCTGTTGCGGAAGCCAGGGCCTATCGCGGCAGCCAAAGCCTATTGCGGAAGCATGTCCTTGAGACGAAGCAGCGCGATGCGCTCGACCTGTCTGCAGGCGGTTTCGAATTCGACATCGTGGCTGTTGCCAATACGCGCCTCGAACTCGGCCAGGATCTCCGCCTTGGTCTTGCCTTTCACCGCAATAATGAAGGGGAAACCGAAACTGGTGACGTAGGCGGCATTGAGTTTTGCGAACAGCTCGCGCTCCTTGTCGGTCAGCGCGTCGAGGCCGGCCGAAGCCTGTTCCCTCGACGATTCCGCCGTCAGCCGCTTGCTCTGCGCCAGTTTTCCGGCAAGGTCGGGGTGGGCATTGAGCACGGAAAGCCGCTCGGCCTCGCTTGCCGCGCGAAAGACGCGGCAGAGCGCATTGTGCAGGCCGCCGGCACTGTCATGCGCCGGGCCGAGCTCCAGCTCATAAGCGCGCTCGGCAATCCACGGCGAATGCTCGAACACGCCGCCAAATGTATGGACGAAGGCCTCGAATTCCATTTTCGACGGGCGCAGCGCCGGCAACCGGAACGGATGCGTCTCCTGCCAATGTTTTGCGATGTCGATGCGCCGTGCCAGCCAGACCTTGTCGTGTGATTTGACGTAGTCGATGAAGCGCTTCAGTGCCGCGACCCGGCCCGGCCGGCCGACGAGGCGGCAGTGCAGGCCGATGTTCATCATGCGCGGCCGTCCTGCCTTGCCCTCGGCATAGAGCGTATCGAAACTATCCCTGAGATAGGCAAAGAACTGGTCGCCCGAGTTGAAGCCTTGCGGCGTGGCAAAGCGCATGTCGTTGGCGTCGAGCGTATAGGGGATGACCAGCTGCGGCTTCGCCGACCCGTCCGGTGCCACATGCTCGAACCAGTAGGGTAGCTCGTCGTCATAGGTGTCTGACACATAGTCGAAGCCGCCCTCTTCCGCCGCCAGCCGCACCGTGTTGATCGAGGTGCGGCCGGTGTACCAGCCGGTCGGCCGCGCCCCTGTGACCTCATAATGCAGCCGGATCGCCGCCTCCATGTCGCGGCGCTCGTCTTCCGGGGGATGGTCGCGGTAGTCGATCCATTTCAGCCCGTGCGAAGCGATCTCCCAGCCGGCCTCCTGCATCGCCGCGACCTGGTCGGGCGAACGCGCCAGGGCCGTGGCGACGCCGTAACAGGTGACCGGCACTTGTGCCTGGCTGAACAGGCGCAGCAATCGCCAGAAGCCGGCGCGGGCGCCGTATTCGTAGATCGATTCCATGTTCCAGTGGCGCTGGCCGGGCCAGGGCGCGGCGCCGACGATCTCAGACAGGAAAGCTTCCGAAGCCTTGTCGCCGTGGAGGACGCAGTTCTCGCCGCCTTCCTCGTAATTGACGACGAACTGCACCGCGACATGGGCGCCTCCGGGCCATTTCGGATCCGGCGCATTGGCTCCGTAGCCGCGCATGTCTCGTTCGTAACGCATTGTCGCTCCTGCCGGAAATTGTGATCAGGATAGTCGAAAGGAGTGCCTGCGCATTCCCCCGAAATTTTTGAAAGTGTTTTTGTCGCGCTTCGCTCGACCGGGACTTATGCATCGCCTTTAATTGGCGCACAATTCATGAATAGTGTTCGACTGTGCAGGGAATGGAGCAGCCAGTGGCGGAAACGTCGAAAGCCGAAGGCGGGCGCCTGACGACCCACGTCCTCGACACTGCGGCCGGCAAACCGGCGGCCGGTCTGTCGATCGAGCTCTATCATCTTGACGGTCAGGCCCGGACGCATCTGAAAACGGTCGTCACCAATGATGACGGCCGTTGCGATGCTCCGCTGCTTGCCGGCGCGGAATTCCGTACCGGCGAATACGAGCTGGTCTTTGCGGCCGGCGATTATCTGCGCCGGCAAGGGACAAATCTGGCGGAACCGGCCTTCATCGACCATGTGCCGATCCGCTTCGGTATGGCCGAGCCGGTGCACTATCATGTGCCACTGCTTCTGTCCCCGTACGGCTATTCGACTTACCGGGGAAGCTGAGATGGCCGGAATCAAGACACGCAATGAAATCCGCTTCATCCTCAATGGCGAGGACGTCGCGCTCAGCACGGTTGCACCCGACCAGACCCTGCTCGATTGGCTGCGGCTCGACCGCTCGCTGCGCGGCACCAAGGAAGGTTGCGCCGAGGGCGACTGTGGCGCTTGCACGGTGCTGGTCGGCAGGCTCTCCGGTGGAACACTGGTCTATGAAAGCGTCAATGCCTGCATCCGCTTACTTGGCTCGCTAGACGGCACGCATGTCGTGACCGTCGAGCATCTGCGCGGCGACGCAGGAAAACTGCATCCCGTGCAGCAGGCGATGGTCGATTTCCACGGCTCGCAATGCGGCTTCTGCACGCCGGGTTTCGTCATGTCGCTTTATGCTCTGTGGATGCGGGCGCCGGAGCCGTCGGACGCCGCCATCGAAAAGGCGCTGCAAGGCAATCTCTGCCGCTGCACCGGCTACGAGGCGATCATGCGCGCCGCACGTGCCATCTCCAGCTACGGCAAGGCGACAAAGGATCCGTTGGCGGCGGAGCGCAAGGCAGTCACGACCAAGCTCGAAGCGATGAAGGACGGTTCGCGCATTGAGATCGGCTCCGGCAACAAGCGGCTGATCGTGCCGGCCAATGCCGACGATCTGGCCAGCGTGCTGGTCAAGGAGCCGGGCGCCACTATCGTCGCGGGTTCGACCGATGTCGGCCTTTGGGTGACCAAGCACATGCGCGATATTGCGCCGGCGGTTTTCATCGGCAATCTCGATGGTCTGTGCGGGATTTCCGAGGACAAGGGCGTCGTCTCGATCGGCGCCGGTGTCACCTATAGCGAAGCCTTCTCGACGCTGGCGAAACGCATCCCGGCGCTCGGCCCGCTGTTCGATCGAATCGGCGGCGATCAGGTGCGCAACATGGGCACCATCGGCGGCAATATCGCCAACGGTTCGCCGATCGGCGACACGCCGCCGCCGCTGATCGCACTCGGTGCCCGCCTGACGCTGCGCCGTGGCGACAAGCGTCGAACGATCCCGCTCGAGGAGTTTTTCATCGCCTATGGCAAGCAGGACCGGCAGCCCGGCGAATTCGTGGAGGCCGTGCATGTTCCGGTGCCAGGCAGCGAGACGAAATTTGCCGTCTACAAAATCTCCAAGCGCCGCGACGAAGACATCACAGCAGCGCTAGGCGCGTTTTTCCTGAAGCTCGCCGAGCATGGCACGGTGGCGGATGTGCGTATCGCCTATGGCGGCATGGCGGCAACGCCGAAGCGAGCCTTTGGCGTCGAAAAGGCATTGCTTGGCAAGCCCTGGACGGAAGCGACGGTCGAGGCGGCGATGGCCGCGTATGCCGACGATTTCACGCCGCTGACCGACATGCGGGCAAGCGCCGAATACCGGGCGCTGGCGGCGCGCAACCTGCTGCTGCGCTTCTTTGCCGAAACCACCGGCACCCGGGCGCCGATCCAGGTATCACGGCACGAGGCGGCATGATGAACAAGCACGCCACCCCCAATCTGAAGGCGCAAAAAATCGCCGGCGGCGTCGCCACCGACCAGCGCCATGATTCCGCGCACAAGCATGTCAGTGGCACGGCCGTCTATATCGACGACATGCCGGAACCGGCCGGCACGCTGCACGGCTGCCTTGGGCTTTCGACGGCGACGCATGCCACCATCACCAGCATGGACCTTTCGGCGGTGCGCGCCGCACCCGGCGTCATCGACGTGCTGACGGCGAGCGACGTGCCAGGCGAGAACGACATTTCGCCGACCGGCCGTCACGACGAGCCGGTGCTGGCCGACGGCAAGGTGCAATTCTTTGGCCAACCGATCTTCTGCGTCATTGCCGAAACCCGCGAGCAGGCGCGCCGTGCAACGACGCTGGCCAAGGTCGAATACAAGGAATTGCCGTTCGTCGCCGATGTCGGTGAGCTCGATCCCCGGAAAGATAAGCTGGTCACGCCGCCGCTGACGCTGAAGCGCGGTGATGCAGCGGCTGCGATCAAGGCGGCGCCGCGCCGGCTGAAGGGAAAAATGCGCATAGGCGGCCAGGAGCATTTCTATCTCGAAGGCCATATCGCCTTGGCCATCCCCGGCGAGGACCACGACGTCACCATCTATTCCTCGACCCAGCACCCGAGCGAAATCCAGCACATGGTCAGCCATGCGCTCGGTGTTCCGAGCCATGCGGTGACGGTGGAAATCCGCCGGATGGGCGGCGCTTTCGGCGGTAAGGAAACGCAAGGCAATCAGTTTGCGGCATTGGCGGCTATTGCCGCGAAGAAACATCATCGGGCCGTGAAAATCCGGCCCGACCGCGACGACGACATGATTGCCACCGGCAAACGCCACGATTTCCTCGTCGACTACGAGGTCGGCTTCGACGACCAGGGCAATATTCTGGGCGTAGATTTCATGTTCGCGGCGCGCTGCGGCTTCTCGGCCGACCTGTCCGGCCCGGTCACTGACCGCGCGCTGTTCCATTGCGACAACACCTATTTCTGGCCGGCGGTGCACGCGCAATCGGCGCCGCTCTACACCAACACGGTATCGAACACTGCCTTTCGCGGCTTCGGCGGCCCGCAAGGCATGGTCGGCGCCGAGCGCGTCATCGACGAAGTCGCGTTTGCCGTCGGCAAGGACCCGCTCGAAATCCGCAAGAAGAATTTCTACGGCACCAGCGACCGCAACATCACGCCCTATCACCAGACGGTCGAGGACAACATCATCCACCGCATCGTCGCCGAGCTGGAGGCGAGTTCCGACTATGCGAGGCGCCGCCGCACCATCGATGCTTTCAATGCCAACAGCCGCTTCATCAAGCGCGGACTGGCGCTGACGCCAGTCAAGTTCGGCATCTCGTTCACCGCCACCCACTACAACCAGGCCGGCGCGCTGGTGCATGTCTATACCGACGGTTCGGTGCATCTGAACCACGGCGGCACCGAGATGGGGCAGGGCCTCTATGTCAAGGTGGCGCAGGTCGTGGCGGAAGAGTTCCAGATCGACCTCGATCAGGTCAAGATCACCGCGACGACGACCGGCAAGGTGCCGAACACCTCGGCCACCGCCGCGTCTTCCGGCTCCGATCTCAACGGCATGGCGGCGCAGAATGCCGCCCGCCAGATCAAGGACCGGTTGATCAATTTCGCCGTCGAGAGATACCAGGTGCCGCGCGACCAGGTGCTGTTCTTGCCCAACCGCGTGCGCATCGGAAACCAGGAGATCGCCTTCGCCGATCTCGTCAGGCAGGCCTATATGGCGCGCATCCAGCTTTCGGCGGCGGGTTTCTACAAGACGCCGAAAATCCATTGGGACCGCGACAAGGGCGAGGGCCATCCCTTCTACTATTTCGCCTATGGCGCCGCGTGCTCGGAAGTCTCGGTCGATACGCTGACCGGCGAATATGTCGTCGAGCGCACCGACATCCTGCACGAAACCGGCCGCTCGCTGAACCGCGCCATCGACCTCGGCCAGATCGAGGGCGGCTTCATCCAGGGCATGGGCTGGCTGACGACGGAGGAACTGTGGTGGGACGACAAGGGGCGGCTGCGCACCCATGCGCCATCGACCTACAAGATCCCGCTCGCGTCGGACCGGCCGAAGATTTTTAATGTGACTTTGGCCGACTGGGCGCAAGCAGGCGAGCCGACGGTGCACCGCTCCAAGGCGGTCGGCGAGCCGCCCTTTCCGCTCGCAATGTCGGTGCTGCATGCGCTGTCGGACGCAGTTGCGAGCGTTGCCAGCCACAAGATCTGCCCGCGCCTCGACCCGCCGGCCACGCCGGAGCGTGTGCTGATGGCGATCGAACGGCTGAAGCGGGAAGCCAAAACCGGCACTTGAATCCCGGAAAACGTGCAATTCAGGCCGAAAAACTCTATATTTCCCGATAGGGAACGCAAATGATGAACGCGAAAGTGCAGAGCCTGAAAGCCTTTCTTGCCGGCGCCGGCCGGGTCGCCTTCGTTGAGGTGGCCCGGACAAAAGGTTCGACGCCGCGCGAGACGGGTGCCTTCATGCTCGTCTCAGGATCGGCCACTTTCGGTACGATCGGCGGCGGCCAGCTCGAATACATGGCGATCGACAAAGCGCGACAGATGCTTTTCCCCCCCCTTGAGGGGGAGATGGCCGCGGAGCGGCCAGAGGGGGTCGTCTCAGAAGGTACCGCCAGCGCGTCGAGCACTGCCGCGGCGACCCCACCCGGCGGCTTCGCCGCCACCCTCCCCTCAAGGGGGAGGGATATCCGCGCCACCCTCGACATCGCGCTCGGCCCGGACATCGGGCAGTGCTGCGGCGGCAGGGTCGAGCTGCTGATCCAGCTAGTCGACCCCGCGCTTGAAGCCAAGCTGGTTGCGGCGGCGGAAACCGAGGAAGCGCAGCGACCGCATGTCTACATCCTCGGCGGCGGCCATGTCGGCCAGGCGCTGGCCTCCGCGATGGCCTTGCTGCCGGTGCATGTCGTCGTTGTCGAGACGCGAGCCGAGGCGCTCAAAGGCATGCCGGAAGCGGTCGAAACCAAGCTGACGCCGATGCCTGAGGCGATGGTGCGCGAAGCCCCGGCTGGATCCGCCTTCGTCGTCCTTACACATGACCATGCGCTGGACTTCCTGATCGTCGCCGAGGCGCTGAAACGCCGGGATGTCGCCTATGTCGGCATGATCGGCTCCAGGACCAAGAAGGCGACCTTCCGGAACTGGTTCCTTAAGTCGGCGGACGGAAGCGAGGCGGAATTTGCCCGCCTCGTCTCGCCGATCGGCGGCGATGCGGTGAAAGACAAGCGCCCGCAGGTGATCGCCGCACTCGCCGTAGCCGAGATTATGACAGCGTTGGCCGGCCATGCGGCGGCACCGTTCGCTCAGTCCAAAGCCCCTCACCGCAAGGCGATGGCTGGCTGACGTTTTGGCTATTCCTTCTCCTGCGTGTGCGCCTCAAGGAACCACAGCAATTTGTCGAGCGAGCGTGAATAGGCGGTGAAGATGTCGGCGGTGTCGGCATCGCCCGCGCCGGCCGCCTCTTCGATCGCCGCGCGTGCCCGCGTGGCGGTTGCGGCATAGCGGTCGATCAGCGCCGCCAGATGATCCCGGGTCTTGTGGATGTCGGTCGGATAGGCCTCGAGCATAGTCGCCTTCGACACCTCTTGCGATGTGCCGAGCGCCGTCCCGCCGAGCTGTACGGCGCGCTCGGCAATGGTGTCGACATGGCCGTCGAGCTCCTCGCGGAACGTGTCGAGCATCTCGTGGATGGCGATGAATTGCGGTCCCTTGACGTTCCAGTGCGCCTGCTTGGTGATCAAGGCCAGATCGATGGCGTCGGCGAGGCGGGCATTGAGAAGATCGATACACTCTTTCTTGGCATTGGATTGCAGGTCGTTGCGGGTGGCGATGGCATCCATGATCGGCTCCTGTGGCGGTTGCGTCCGCTTGGTTTGAAGAGGGCGAAGTTTGTGGAAGGTCAATCGAACATGCGCGCAGACGCCCTCATCGCCGCGCGGCACAGCATCCCAAAACGGCGATCTCCGACTTTCGTTCCGCTCGTCGTTTACGCCGGCCTTTTCAAGCCCAGATGGTCGCGCAGCGTGCTGCCTTCATAATCCGTACGGAACAGCCCGCGCCGCTGTAGCTCCGGGACGACTAGTGTGGCAAAGGCATCGAGTTGGCCGGGAAAATAGGATGGCATGACGTTGAAACCGTCTGCGGCGCCGCCCTCGAAGCGTGCCTCGAGCTCGTCGGCGATCTGGGCGGGCGTTCCGACGACGCGCCAATGGCCGCGCGCGCCGGCGAAATGACGGGCAAGCTGGCGAATGGACAGCTTGTCGCGGCGTGATTGCTCGATGACGAGCGCCTGCCGGCTCTGCATGCCTTCGCTGGCCGGCAGCTCGGGCAGCGGTCCGTCGATGGGATAGCGCGCGAGATCGGATATGCTGAGATAGCTGGAAAGCAGCGCGACACCGACATCGTCCGGTATCAGCTCCTGCAGTTCATCATGTTTTGCCCGGGCTTCCGCTTCGCTTGCCGCGACGACCGGCGCGACGCCGGGCATGATCTTGACGTCCTCCGGCTCGCGCCCATGGGGCGCCAGCCGTCCCTTGAGGTCGTCGTAGAAGGCCTTTGCCTCCTCGAATGTTTGCGCCGCAGTGAACACCACATCGGCGGTCCGGGCGGCAAGATCGCGGCCCTCATCCGACGCTCCCGCCTGAACCATGACCGGTGCACCTTGTGGCGAGCGCGGCAGATCGAGCGGGTCGCGCACCGAAAAGCTTCTGCCTTCGTGTCCGCCCTGGCCTTGCCAAAGGCCAGCAACCACGGCAGCGAATTCGCGCGCCCGTTCGTAGCGGTCGGCATGCGGGCGCAGACCGGTCGAGCCGAAATTGGCGGCCTCGATCTGGCTGGCCGAAGTGACAAGGTTCCAGCCGGCACGCCCGCCGCTCAGATGGTCGAGCGACAGGAAGGTTCGCGCCAGCCCGTAAGGCTCGTTATAGCTCGTCGACGCCGTTGAGACGAGGCCGATGCGCTCCGTCTGCACCGCGAGCGCCGCAAGCAGGCTGATCGGCTCGAAGCCGATCGAGCGCGACGTTTGGCTGGCGATGTTGACATTGGCCTCACGCACGCCGGCGGCGTCCTCGCAGAAGATCATGTCGAACTTTGCCGCTTCCGCCGTCCGCGCCAGCTGGATGCAATGATCGATGTCGATGCCGGCCGTGACATGCGCCTGCGGATGACGCCAGGCGGCGATGTGGTGGCCTGTCGCCCACAGGAAGGCGCCGAGCTTCATCTGGCCTCGACCGGCGCTCATTGCCGATCCTCCCCTGCAAGCCCGAGATGGGCGCGCAGTGTCGCCGCGCTGTAGCCGGACCGGACAAGGCCGCGGCGGCGAAGCTCCGGCAGCACGAGACCGACGAAATCGTCGAGCGCCGATGTGAACGGCATGGCGATGTTGAAGCCGTCGCAGGCTTTCGAGCGAAAGCACTCTTCGAGCCTGTCCGCAAACAGGTCCGGCGCGGCGGTTATTTCGGCGCTGCCGGTAACGTTCATCAGCACTTTCAGCGCCTCCGGCCTGCGCCCGAAGGCAAGCGCACGGCGCTTCAGATCGCCAGCCTTCGCCGGCTCGATCGATGGCTCATCGAGCAGGACGACATCGGCGGTGTGGGCGGCGATATACATGGCGGGCTCGGACAGGCCGGACATGACCAGCACCGGCGTGTCCTGCGGCGACCGCGCCACGTTGAGCGGCCCGCGCACGGAAAAGTATTCGCCCTTGTGGTCGAGAAGGTGCATCTTCTCGGGATCGAAGAAGCGGCCGCCAACTTTGTCGAACAGCAGCGCGTCTGCGTCCCAGCCTTTCCACAAGCCTTGCACGATGCCGATGAATTCATCGGCGCGCAGGCGGAAATCGTCGCAGGAAAACCCTTCCGGCCGGCTGAAATTGGCGGCCTCGCGCGGGTCGGGCATCATGCTCGCGTTCCAGCCGGTGCGGCCATGGCTGATGATATCGAGCGAGGCGAAACGGCGCGCGAGATTATAGGGCTGGTGGGCGACCGTCGACGCGGCAGCGACGAGGCCGATCCTGCTTGTCACCGTCGCCAGGGCCGCCACCAAGGTCGTTGCTTCGAAGCGCATTTGCCGGTTCAGCCCGCCTGCAACCGTCGCGGAATCGCCGAGCAACACCATATCCAGACCGGCCGCTTCGGCTTCTTGCACGAACCGCGTCAGCAGACTGAAGTCCGGGCCGGCGTCGGGCGGATGGGAAGGAGCGGCTTCCGGAGACAGTGAAACGGCGAGACACATTGTGGCGCCGTTGGCCATCGCTTTCCCTGTTGAGCGAGATTCCTTGAGAATTATCTCGCCGGCTGGACGGAAAGCAACCGGCCAGCCAGCGATCATTTGCCGGCCAGAATATCCCTGATCAGCCGCTGGCAGCGCTCGGCCATGAAATCGAGCAGCAGCCGCACCTTCGGATCCTGCAGCTTCTTGTGCGGGTAGACGGCGGCGAACTGCACCGGCGTCGGCGGCGTGTTGCTCAGGATCACCTTCAGCCGCTGGTCGCGGATAAACGGCTCGACCTCGAAGCGCGGCTTGTTGATGATACCGCGGCCGGACAGCGCCCAGCCGGTCAGCACGTCGCCATCATCGGTATCGTAGGGGCCGTGCACCTCGAACTTTTGCGGCCCATTCGGCGTCTGCAGCGTCCAGACATATTCGCGCGCGCCGGAATAGCGCAGCATCAGGCAATCGTGTTTCTTGCCGATCAACTCCTGCGGCTCGGTCGGCTCGCCGCGCACGTCCAGATATTGCGGAGCCGCTACCAGCACGCGTTCGCAGTCCATGATGCCGCGCATCCTGAGGCTGGAATCCTCGATGATGCCCAGCCGGAACGCAACGTCGATGCCTTCCTTCATGATATCGACATTGTGGTCGGATAACCGGAGCCGCACCTCGATATCGGGGTATCTGTCGTGGAAATCCGGGATGCCGGATGCCACCAGCCGCCGCCCGAGGCCGAGCGGCGCTGTCACCTTTATGGTGCCGCGCGGCTGCCCGGATAACGCGCTGACCGCCGCTTCCGCCTCGGTGACCGCCTCCAGCACCTGCTTGGCGCCGGAGTAGAACACCGTGCCGTGCTCGGTCGGCATCAACTGCCGCGTCGTGCGGTTGAACAGCCTGACACCGAGATGCTTCTCGAGCTCCTTGATGCGATTGGAAGCGACTGCCGGCGAAATGCGCATGTCGCGCCCAGCCGCCGATAAATTCCCGAGCTCGACGACGCGGACGAAAACGGCGATGTTGTCGAGATAGGCCATGCGTCTTTCGTGGCTCTCATGTGGCAGCGTGTAACGAGCCTAGTATTTTCCAAATTTTTTTGAAAGTCATCGTGCAGCTCGGCTCTTTCCGTTTGCGCTCCAGTCCGTAAAGTCAGTGGATCGGCAGGGACGATTTTTTCATGATGGATTTCGCGATATTCTGGGATTGGCTGAGTTTCGCCGTGCGCTGGCTGCACGTCGTCACCGGTATCGCCTGGATTGGATCGTCCTTTTATTTCGTCGCGCTCGATCTCGGGCTGCGCCAGCGTCCGGGCATGCCTGCCGGAGCCTTCGGCGAGGAATGGCAGGTGCATGGCGGCGGCTTCTACCATGTGCAGAAATATCTGGTGGCGCCGGCTGAGATGCCCGAGCATCTGACCTGGTTCAAGTGGGAATCCTACGCCACCTGGCTGTCGGGCTTCGCCATGCTGTGCGTCGTCTACTATGCCGGGGCGGACCTGTTCCTGATCGATCCGAATGTCCTTGCCATGTCGGTGCCTACAGGCATCTTGCTGTCGCTGGCGACGATCGGCGTCGGCTGGGTGGTCTACGATCTCTTGTGCCGTTCGCCGCTCGGCAACAGCGACACCGGCCTGATGCTGGTGCTGTATGGGGTGCTGGTATTCATGGCCTGGGGACTGACCCACCTGTTCACCGGCCGCGCCGCCTTCCTGCATCTCGGCGCCATTACCGCGACGATCATGTCGGCCAACGTTTTCATGGTCATCATCCCCAACCAGAAGATCGTCGTCGCCGACCTGATCGCCGGCCGTAAGCCCGATCCGAAATACGGCAAGATCGCCAAGCAGCGCTCGCTGCACAACAATTACCTGACGCTGCCGGTTTTGTTCCTGATGCTGTCGAACCATTATCCGCTGGCGTTCGGGACAGAGTTCAACTGGGTCATCGCCTCGCTGGTGTTCATCATCGGCGTGCTGATCCGGCACTATTTCAACACCAGGCATGCGCGCAAAGGCAATCCTACCTGGACCTGGCTGGCGGCCGCCGTCCTGTTCGTCGTCATCATCTGGCTGTCGACGGCACCGAAGCTGCTGACCGGCGAGGTCAAAACGTCCTCGGCGGCACAGGTCTACGTTGCCTCGGCGCATTTCCCTGCCGTGCGCGATACGGTCCTTGGCCGCTGTTCGATGTGCCACGCGGCGGAGCCGTCCTACGCGGGCATTTACCACGCACCGAAGGGCGTGATGCTCGACACCGATGCCGGCATCGCCGAGCACGCCGGCGAGATCTACCTGCAGGCCGGACGCAGCCACGCCATGCCGCCCGCCAACGTCACCCAGATCACCGACAAGGAACGGGCACTGCTGGTAGCCTGGTTCGAAGGCGCGGGGAAATAGCATGACCAGCACGCTGCTGCGCGGCCGCACGCTGTCGTTTTTGCGCTGGCCCGAAACCATCGACGACCATTCCGCCTGGCGCTACGAGCAAGATGGCGGCCTGCTGATGCGCGACGGAAGGATCGTTGCCGCGGGCGCCTATGCCGAGGTCGAGAAAAAGGCGGGCGAGGGAACAAAAAAAATCGACCACAGGCCGCATCTGCTGCTGCCCGGGTTCATCGATGCGCACGCGCATTTTCCGCAGATGCAGGTCATCGCTTCCTTCGGCGCCGAGCTGCTCGACTGGCTGAACACCTACACTTTTCCGGAAGAGACCAAATTCCAGAACGCCCAGCATGGCCGCCGTATCGCCAGGCTGTTCCTGGATGAAGTATTGCGGCATGGCACCACGACAGTCGCGGCCTATTGCTCGGTACACAAGGAATCTGCCGAAGCGTTCTTTGCCGAGTCGCACGACCGCAACATGCTCAACATCGCCGGCAAGGTGATGATGGACCGCAACGCGCCGGACGGCGTGCTCGACACGCCGCAATCGGGCTATGACGACAGCAAGGCGTTGATCGATGAGTGGCACGGCAAGGGGCGCCAGCACTATGCCATCACGCCGCGCTTCGCCATCACCTCGTCGCCCGAGCAATTGGAGATGGCGGGCGCGCTCTGCCGCGAATATCCTGATCTGCACATGCAGACGCATCTGTCGGAAAACCACGCCGAGATCGCCTTCACGCAGCAATTGTACCCGCAGACGCGGGACTACACCGACATCTACGAACACTATGGGCTGCTCGGGCGCAGAAGCCTGTTCGGCCATTGCATCCACCTGTCGGAACGCGAGGCGGATGTGCTTTCGGATAGCGGCTCGGTGGCGGTGTTCTGCCCGACCTCCAACCTGTTTCTCGGCTCGGGCCTGTTCGATTATCAGCGCTATAGCCGCCGCGAGAAGCCGCTTCGCATCGCCGCCGCCACCGATGTCGGCGGTGGCACCAACTATTCGATGCTGCGCACCATGGACGAGGGCTACAAGGTGATCGCGCTGAACGGCGAGAAGCTCAATCCGTTCCAGTCCTTCTGGCAGCTGACCCGCGGCAATGCCGAGGCGCTGTCGCTTGCGGAAAAGATCGGCACCCTGGAGGAAGGCAGCGACGCCGATATCATCGTGCTCGACGCCCGCGCCACGCCGGCGATGCGGCTGCGGGTGGAGACGGCGGACACGCTCGCCGAGGAATTGTTTCTGCTGCAGACGCTCGGCGATGACCGCGCCGTGCGCGAGGTCTATGTCGCCGGCCGGGCGGCCAAGGCGGATATAGCGGTTTAGCCGTCGTATGCGGCCGGCTTGACCGGGCGGCAGCCATCCGCCAAAGCAACAGGCGAGATCGACAGGGGAACGACATGGCCGTTGCGGACGACATCGCTCTGATCAAGAAACAGGAAGCCACGCTTGTCTTTTCGGCCTTCGATGAAGCCGTCGCTTTCGAGATCGGCTCGGCGATCCGCGACCGGGCTCTCAAGGAAAACCTGCCGATCATCGTCGATATCAGAACTTTCGACCGGCCGCTGTTCTATGCGGCAATGCCCGGCTCGAACGCCTCCAATCCGGACTGGGCGCGGCGCAAGATCAACGTCGTGCGGCGGTTCCTGAAAAGCACCTACCGCATTGTGCTGGAGCAGCAGCGCCCCGACCGCAGCTTCAAGCCCGGCGAGGGGCTGGACGTTGCCGACTATGTGCTGGCCGGTGGCGGCTTTCCCATCACTGTCAAGGGCGCTGGCGTCATCGGCGTGATCGCCGTCTCCGGTCTACCGGAGCGCGAGGACCACGGAGTTGTCGTCCATACGCTGTGTAGCTACTTGGGCGTCGATAGCCAGGAGTTGGTCCTGCCGCCGGAAGCAACATCGTGACGTTGGCGCTGCCCCTCATCCGCCTGCCGGCACCTTCTCCCCGCGTAGTGACGGGGAGAAGGGCAACGCTCCAACGCTGGCGATCCCCTCTCCCCGTCTCTATACGGGGAGAGGGTAAGGGTGAGGGGCAGCGCAAACGCCGCAGAAGCTCGCACAGCGTCCGTGGTAGCTCAGTATGACCGCGCTCGATCCCAAGTCCTTTCTCATTTCGATCTTCAACGCCGCCGTTGCCGCCGCCGATCCCCAGAGGACGATCAAGGATCATTTGCCCGCAAGGCCGAAGGGACGGACGATCGTCATCGGTGCAGGAAAAGGCTCGGCGCAGATGGCGGCGGCTTTCGAGAAAGTGTGGGACCGGCCGATCGAAGGTTTGGTCGTCACCCGCTACGGCTATGGCGCGGCCTGCCGGCGCATCGAGATCATCGAGGCGGCGCATCCGGTGCCGGATGCCGCGGGGCTGGAGGCCTCGCGACGGCTGCTCGAAAAGGTCCAGGGACTGACTGCGGACGACCTCGTCGTGGCGCTCATTTCGGGCGGCGGCTCGGCGCTGCTGCCGTCACCTGCCGAAGGTCTGACGCTGGCCGATGAGGTCGCTGTCAACGAGGCGCTGCTCGCCTCCGGCGTGCCGATCGCCGCGATGAACACCATCCGCAAACATGTTTCCACGATCAAGGGCGGCAGGCTGGCGGCCGCTGCCTATCCAGCCAAGGTGGTGTCGCTGGTGGTCTCCGACATTCCGGGCGATAACCCGGCGCTGGTCGCTTCCGGCCCGACCGTTCCCGATTCCGGCAGCCGCGAAGATGCATTAGCGTCGATCGCCGCCTATGACATGAAACTACCGGCTTCAGTGATGGCGCACATCAATTCGCCGGCCGCCGATGCACCGCGCGTCGATGATCCGCGTTTTTCGCGCAACGAGGTACATCTGATCGCCTCGGCCGGCGTATCGCTGGAAGCGGCTGCGGCCGAAGCCAGGTACCAAGGTATCGAAGCGGTCATTCTCTCCGATTCCATCGAGGGCGAGGCGCGTGAGGTCGGCGGCGTCCACGCTGCAATCGCGCGCGAAGTGGCGACGCGCAACCGGCCATTCGCAAAACCGGTGCTGATCCTGTCGGGCGGCGAGACGACCGTGACCTTGCGCGCGAAAGGCAAAGGCGGCCGCAACTCGGAATTCCTGCTCGCCTTCGCCATTGGGGTCAGCGGCATGGCGGGCGTCCACGCACTGGCCGCCGACACCGACGGCATTGACGGTTCGGAAGACAATGCCGGCGCCTTCGCCGACGGCTCGACGGTGTCGCGGATGCATAAGGCGGGCGTCGATGCCAAGGCCATGCTTGCCGGCAACAACGCCTGGACGGCATTCAATGCCGTAGATGACCTTTTCGTACCCGGTCCGACCGGCACAAACGTCAACGATCTCCGGGCGATATTGATCAAATAGCTCAGGCGGCCATCAGCTTTTTCACCGCTCTCATATCCTGCAGGAACCGGTCGCGTTCTGCCTGCTTGTCCGCCGGCTCGCGAATGCGCAGGATGAAGGACGGGTGGATGGTGACGAAGACACGCAAGCCATCGTCGCGCTCCACGACGGCCCCGCGCATCTTCATGATCGGCACCACCTTGCCAAGCAGCGCCTGCGCCGCCGTTGCGCCGAGCGCCACCGCCAGATTGGGCTTGATCAGATCGATTTCCTTGTCGAGCCACCAGCGGCAAGCCTGCACCTCGCCGGCGTTCGGCTTGGAGTGGATGCGCCGCTTGCCGCGCGGCTCGAACTTGAAATGCTTGACCGCGTTGGTGACGTAGACTTTCAGCCGATCGACGCCGGCATCGTCCAGGATCGCGTCGAACACCTTGCCCGCCGGACCGACGAAGGGCTTGCCCGCCAGGTCCTCCTGGTCGCCCGGCTGTTCGCCGACGAAGATCACCTTGGCTTTATCAGGGCCCTCACCGAACACGGTCTGCGTGGCGTCGTGCCAGAGCGGACAGCGGCGGCAGATCTTGGCCGTTTCGCGCAGTTCAGGAATCGTCCTGGCGTCGATTTCTGTCGTTTCCGGAGACTTGCTTGCAGGCAAGCGTCTTGCCTGCACTTTGGCATGGTGCGGCGTCGGGGTTGTCTGCATCCTGGCGATCATGACTAAGGCGGCCTTGCTCGCTCGCTGCAATCAGACACGCAATGAGCAAAGCCCGCCGAAGGTTCCGTTGAAATTATTCCGCATGCGCCTTCACCGGCGGATGGCCGACGATGCGATGCCCTACACCTCGTGCAGATAGAGGTGATAATCCAGTTCGCTGACCGTGCGCGCCACGCGCAGATATTCCGATTGCTTGATCGCCACGAACGTCCGGTGCAGGTCTTCGCCCAATGCGCCCTTGAGGAAACTCGACGCCCTTGCCGCCTCGATCGCGGCGCGCCAGTCGACCGGCATCGTCGTGCGCGTGACGGCCGATTCGTAGCCATTGCCGGTGGTTTCGGGACCGGGGTCGAGGCCTTCGTCGAGGCCCTTGACGACACCGGCCAGCACCGTTGCCGCCACTAGGTAAGGATTCGCGTCGACGCCCGATGGCCGGTGCTCGATGCGGCGGTTCTTGGCATCGCCGGCCGGCACACGCAGTGCCACCGAACGGTTGTTGACGCCCCAGGTCGGCGCCACCGGCGCATAGGATTGCGAGACGAAGCGCCGCCATGAATTGGCATGCGGCGCGAAGACCAGCATCGATTCCGCCATCGTCTGGATCAGTCCGCCGAGGCCGCGCAGCAGCGGCAGCGACCAGCTTTCGCCGCCGGTTTCGGCAAAGACATTCTTGCCGGCATCGTCCAGCAGCGAGACATGAAAATGCATGCCCGAGCCGGCATATTTCTCGATCGGCTTGGCCATGAAGCAAGCGGTGACACCATGACGGCGCGCCTGCGCCCGCACCAGTCGCTTGAGCATCACGAGATCGTCGGCCGCCCGCATCACATCCTTGCGGTAGTTGAGCGTCAGCTCGTACTGGCCGGGCGCATATTCCGAGATGACCGTCTCGGCCGGGATGCCTTGCACCTTGGCTGCGGCGTAGATGTCGGAAAACAGCGGCTCCATGCCGTGCAGATGGTCGACGGAATAGACCTCCGTCTTGGCCGAGCGGCGTCCGTCAAGCACCGCGTGCGCCGGCTGCACCTTGCCTTCGGCGTCGCGCTCGTTGGCGAGCAGGAAGAATTCGAGCTCGAAGGCGCCGGCCGGATGCAGGCCCTTGGCCGCGAGGATGTCTACCTGGCGGGCGAGTGCCAGCCGCGGGTCGGACGACATCGGCTGGCCATCGAGATGGTACATCGCCATCAGCACCTGGCCGCGCGGCGGCTGGGTGCCGAACAGCGGCACCAGTGTGCCGGGGATCGGCCACGCCCGCAGGTCGCCGTCGCCCGTCGTCCAGATCAGCCCGGTCTCGTGAACATCCTCGCCGGTGATGTCGAGGCCGAGGATCGAGATCGGCATGTGCCGGCCCCCCTCGAAGATGCTCATCAACTCATGCCGGCGCACGATCTTGCCGCGCCCGACGCCATTGGCGTCGGTCAGCACGATGTCGAACGCTTCGATCTCGGGATGAGCGTCGAGAAAGGCCTGCGCCTCGGCGGGCGTCGAGCCCGAAGGGGATGCCGTGACCAGGTTCAAACTTTGCTTGGGCGCTTGTTTCATGCCGCAAGCTTGTCTCACGCCGTAAGCTTTGCCGCAACCGCGCCGAAGGCAGTGATCAGCCGGTTCACCTGGGCGGCGCTGGTCGCAGGAGAGATCAGCATCATGTTGTGGAAGGGTGCGATCAGCACGCCGCGATTGACCAGCGCGACATGGATTGCCGCCTCGAGCTCCGGCACGTGCGCAGCTTCCGCTTCGCCGCCGTTCCTCAGCGGGCCCGGCGCGCAGATGAACTCGACACGGGCACCGACGCGAGCAACATGCCAGGGCAGACGATAGCGATCGATGACGGCGGTCAGCCCGGCGTCGAGCCGCCGCGCCAGATGGTCCATATGGCTGTAGTTCTCGTCGGTCATGACGTATTCGAGCGTGGCGCGCATCGCTGCGAATTGCAGCGGATTGGCCGACAGCGTTGTCCCCATGCCGGAGTAGCCGGGCTCTTTCCGGCTGATATAAGCGGCATAGCGGGCCGCAACGTCTTCGCTCATGCCCCAGACGCTCGCCGGTACGCCGCCGGCAATCGGCTTGCCCAGCACGAACAGGTCCGGCTCCAGCCCGTATTTGCTTGAATAGCCGCCGGGACCGGTCGAGATTGTATGCGTCTCGTCGATTAGAAGCAGCGTGCCGGTCGCACGGGTGAGACGCCGCAAACCATCATGAAAGCCGGCTTCGGGCAGCACCATGCAGGAATTGGTCAGCACCGGCTCGGCGATGACGCAGGCGACATCGTTGCCCCGGAGTGCCGCGTCGAGCGCCGGCAGATCGTTGAACTCGACGACATCAGTCGCCCGCGTCAGGTCGCGGAACTCGCCGGCCAGTCCCGGTCGATTCACCGCTTTCCCGGCGACCAGCCGCACCATCGTCTCGTCGACCGAGCCATGATAGCAGCCGTTGAAGACCAGTATCTTCTCCCGGCCGGTAACGGCGCGGGCAACCCGCAGCGCGAAGCGGTTGGCATCGGTCGCCGTCGTCGCGATCTGCCACGACAGCAAACCGAAGCGCTGCTGCAGCAACGGCCCGATGGCGAGCGCGTTCTCGGCAGGCAGCATGTAGGTCAGGCCGCGTCCGGCCTGCCTGCGGATGGCGCGTGCGACCGGCGGCGGCGAATGGCCGAACATCGAACCGGTGTCGCCAAGGCAGAAATCGTCGAGCCGGTTGCCGTCGATATCTCTGATGATGGCGCCCCTGGCCCTATCGACGAGGATCGGGAACGGCGTCGGCCAGTCGTTCATCCAATGCATCGGCACGCCGCCGAAGAAGCCGGGCAGGCCATTGCCGATTTTCGCCATCGATTTTGGCCGCGCCCGGCGGAAGACTTCTGCTTCGGTCGCGCGCAACTCGGCGATCCGGGCCGGGCCGATGCCGCCGATGGAAGTCTTTGAATGGTTCATGACGTTCATGGCGGCCCTCTCAGTCGCACTTTAGACAATCGGCATCCGCCACCGCAATTGGCCGGGCGGCTGCCCTGTGTTGGGTCAGCGGTCGTTTGAATGAAAACAGGCGCTTGACCGCGAGCCGCCTTCGGGCGCCAATGGTATTTCGGCTGGAGGGGATAAGATGGTGCGGGCGACCGTCTGCGCAGCAACGCTGCTGTCGTCGGTTGGTGCGGCTCTGGCGTCCGGCGGCATCTGGTGTTCCGCCGAGGATGCAGCCGTCAAATTTCAGGTCGGTGCCGGGGTCACCAGTGGGCGGGCCGACCTTCAATTTTAGCGGCGAGCTCGAGATTCTGGGCAGGCCGGCTGGCGACAGTCTGCGCAAGACGGTGTTCGAGGATCAGAACCTCACGCAATATTGGCTCGACAACAAGGAATTGCGGCTGCTCGTCTACCACGAACGGCAGGTCGAAAACGCCCACGGCTATGTCGAACTGGCGATCCTGACCAAGGCCAGCGAGGAAGGCGTCTATGACGGTCGCTATTTGCTCTCAATCCATGGTGTAACGGCCGATGCCGAAAAGGACGGCAAGCAGGCTGAATTGACCGGCAAAGTATCTTGCGGAGCCGAGTAAGTAACAGGCTACGCCGAAATATCGATGACGCCGCAGTCGCCCGCAGCGCTGCCAAAGGCGACGCGGCGCTCTTCCTTGTCCCACATCATCGAAGTGACGGCGCCCTTGCCCGGCCGGCGCAACAGCACTTCCTTGGCGTCGGCGAAGCGCACCGCCATCACCATCCCGTCATCATAGCCGATAGCAACGACGTCCTGGCTCGGGTGACAGGCGACGGAGGTGACCATCGCATTGCCGCGCGTGCCGAGTTCCAGCGGCGCCTTGCCCATCGGCCCGTCTTTGCCGGAAAACGGCCAGACGATCGCCGCCGGCGCGCCGGAACTCGCCAGCCATTTGCCCTTGGCGCTCCACGACAGGCTTTTCACCTTGCCGGGGTAGCCGGACATGCGCATGTGCTTGCCGTCGGCGAGCTTCCAGCCATGCAGCGCGTTTTCCTGCATGGTGGTGACGACGAAGCCGCCGTCCGGCGAGAAGGTGATGCCGGTGTGGGCGCCGGCCCATTCGAGCTCGACCGGCTTGCCGTCGGCAGCCGGGAAGTGCAGCGTCGCGCCATTGTAGCGGGCAACGCCGAAGCGCATGCCCTTGGGCGAGAAGGCAAGCCCCTCGACTGAGCGCGGATGCGAGAATTCCCTGGTTTTGCCGTCGGCAAAGCGCACATAGGCAATCTTGCCCGAAGCATAGGCAACAGCGCCTTGCGGCCCGGCGGCGACGCTGGTTATCCATTTCTTGCCTGCGGTCGCCAATTCCGTTGTATTGCCGCCTGGGGTCACGGCAAAGATCCTGCCGTCCTCACCGCCGGTGATCAGTCGGTCGGTTGCCGCATCATGGAAGGCGGCGAGCATTCCGTCATTGGCCTCCACCGTCTTGTGGCCGTGGTCGAGCCGATGGATTGTGCCGTCGGCCAGCGCAAAATGCGGCACGTCGCCGAGAAACACGGCGGCGAGGCAGTGGCCTTCGAGATCGAGCGGGGCGACTGTCGGCATGAGAGATCATTCCGTTCGAGATTTCTGCTTGTCATCTAACCCCGCCGGGCTGTCGGCGAGGCTCCGCCTTCTCCCCTTGTGGGAGAAGGTGGATTGGCGCGCAGCGCCAAGACGGATGAGGGGTGCTGGACGGAGTGCCGTCCTTGCCAAGCTGGAACACCCCTCATCCGACCGAGCTTTCGCTCGGCCACCTTCTCCCACAAGGGGAGAAGGAGAGAAGGGGCAGCGCTAGCGCTATAAAGTCCGGAAATCAAGCGGCCTGGCAGGCCTCGAAGCTTGTCTTCAGTCGCTCGGCGTCGAGTTCGCGGCCGATGAACACCAGCCGGCTCTCGTGCTTCTCGTCGTCCTTCCAGGCGCGCTGGTGGTCGCCCTCGATGATCATGTGCACACCCTGGATGACATAGCGCTCGTCATCGCCTTTCAGCGCAAGGATCCCTTTCAGCCGCAGGATGTTCGGGCCTTCCATCTGGGTCACCTTCTCGATCCACGGGAAGAACTTTTTCGGGTCCATCTCGCCGCCGCGCAGCGACACCGACTGCACAGTCACGTCATGGATGTCGGAAGGGTGCGCATGATGATGCCCGTCATGATCGTGGTGATCATGGCCGTCGTGATCATGGTGATGGTGGTCATGATCATGATCATGATGGTCGTGATCGTCATGCGCCTCGAGGAAATGCGGATCGTTCTCCAGCGCCCGGGACAGGTCGAACGCACCGCGATCGAGCACCTCGGACAGCGCCACGCTGGCGCGTGTGGTGCGATGGATTCGTGCCGCCGGGTTGATGGCGCGGATCGTCGCCTCCACCTTGCTCAGCTCTTCGGGGGTGACCAGATCGGTCTTGTTGAGTACGACGACATCGGCAAAGGCGATCTGGTCCTCGGCCTCTCGGGAATCCTTCAGACGCAGCGGCAGGTGCTTGGCGTCGACCAGCGCCACCACCGCATCGAGCCTGGTCTTGGAACGCACGTCGTCGTCCATGAAGAAGGTCTGCGCCACCGGCACGGGATCGGCGAGGCCTGTGGTCTCGACGAGGATGGCGTCGAAGCGGCCAGGCCTGCGCATCAGGCCCTCGACGACGCGGATCAGGTCGCCGCGTACCGTGCAGCAGACGCAGCCATTGTTCATCTCGTAGATCTCCTCATCGGATTCCACGATCAGCTCGTTGTCGATGCCGATCTCGCCGAATTCATTGACGATGACGGCGTAGCGCTTGCCATGGTTTTCCGAAAGGATGCGGTTGAGCAGTGTCGTCTTGCCGGCGCCGAGATAGCCGGTGAGGACGGTTACGGGGATCTGCGTCTGTGCGTCGCTCATATTGTGCCTCGAATAGGAATTGTCGGCTCCATATAGGATGTGTGCTCGGCTTTTGCACGAGGCAAACCGGTGGGCCAAAGAGGGGCTGGTATTGCCGAACTTTCCTCACATTACCGAACTTTCATTGGCGCCGCCTGACAGCGGGCCCTAGATAGGCGGGGTCATTTACGGAGCTGTTCGCGTTGAAGAGGCGCCAGATGTCCGACAAGTCCTTGCCACTAAGCCGTCGGCAGGCGCTCGGTCTCGTTGCGGTTACCGCTGGCGGCATATTCCTGCCCGCCGGTGCAAGGGCCGGGCAGGTTTCGCCCTATGCCGGGCTTGCTTTGTTCGAAGCCGGTGCCGGCGTCTGCGCCATCACGCCCGAGGTCACCGAAGGGCCGTTCTATTTCGACCCGAAGCTCGAACGCGCCGATATCACCGAGGGCAAGAAGGGCATCGGCCTCAATGTGCGGCTGCAAATCGTCGACGCCGCCTGCCGGCCGCTTCCCGGCGCACGCGTCGATATCTGGCATTGCGATGCCCAGGGCACCTATTCCGGCTATCCCGGACAGGGCGACGGGCAGGATATCGACACGTCCGGCCAGAGCTTTCTCCGCGGCTGGCAGAGAACCGATGAAAGCGGCATCGCTTCTTTCGCCACCATCTATCCCGGCTGGTATCGCGGCCGCACCACCCACATCCATTTCAAGATCTTCCCTGACGACCGCTCGATGATGACCGGCCAGATGTTCTTCCCCGACAGCCTCAGCGAGCAGATATTCGCCACCGTCGCGCCCTATAAAGATCGCCCCGGCAAACGCGATACATCGAACGCGCGGGACGGCATTGCTCGGCAGGCCGGGTCGCTGTCGCAGGCAGCGCTGCGGGAAATGGCGGACGCCTATCAGGCGTTGATGGTGGTCGCGGTGAAAGCCGGTTGAGAACGCCTCGTCACGTCCCCATCCAGCCATTGCGGAAAGTCGTTTGTCATCTAACTGAAATAAACATCTGGCATTAGCCACGGCGAACACCGCGAAGCTTGCCGGCAAAGCTATTTTCCGAGCCGGAATGTTTTCGATCGTCATTGCCAATCGGCGGCCTGCTTCTATGCTGTCCGCTCCGGTTCGGCCGAGGAGGGATGAGCATGGCCAAGGCGGACAAGACTGCAACAATGAGCCGGCTGCATTCGGCGGCGCGGCTGGCGCGCACGGCGCTCGCCGCCCGGCTTCTGGCGCATGGTTTCTATGCCGGCCAGGACCAGATCATGCTGGCGCTCGACCGCGAGGACGGGCAGACGCCCGGCAACCTTGCCGGCCGCCTCGGCGTGCGTCCGCCGACCATCACCAAGACCATCAACCGGCTGCAGGCGCAGGGCTTTCTGGAGAAGCGGGCCTCGTCCGCCGATGCCCGCCAGGCGCATATTTTCCTCACCGACACCGGCCGCGAAATCATCCACGCCATCGAGAAATCGGTGAAGAAGACCGAAAAGCAGGCATTGAAGGGTCTCGACAAGAAGGATCAGAAAGCGCTGTTCAAGCTGCTTGCCCGTGTCGAGGCGAACCTTTCGAACGGCGAAATGGTGCTCCCCGATGACGAACTGGATATCGAGGACAAGATCCTTGAATAAGGTCACGCGTTCGCCGCTGGCGGCCGTCGCGTCAGTGCCGACCAGCGTCCCGGTGTGACGCCGAACGCCTTTTTGAAATGCCGATTGAAATGGCTTTGGTCACTGAAGCCGGCTGCGATGGCGATTTGCGCCAGTGGCTCGTCGGCTTCGATCATCCGACGGGCTCGTTGAAGCCGGCGCATCAACAGGAACCGGTGCGGGCTGGTGGAGAAGGTGGCGCGGAAATGCCGCGACAGGGCATAACGGTCCAATCCGGTTATCGCCTCCAATTCATCCGAACGTACAATCCGCGCGACATTTTCCTCCAGATAGTCGCGCGCCAGGCTGGCGGCGCGCCACGCAGTTTTCGCTACCGGTTTCGTCGGCTGACCGGCGTGCCGGGCCAAGCTTTGCATAAGCTGCGTCATGAAATCGACGACAAACAGCTCGTCCAGTTCCTGATTCAACGGCCCGAGCGCGGAAAGCAGCGTCGCCCGGAGATCGCGGTCTGTCACCACGGCATTCCCGACGAATGGCAGTGATCCGCCGCCGAGACAATCGAGCATCAGGGACGGCTCCAAATAGAGCATTCTGTATCGCAAGCCGTCTTCGGTGCCGGCACCGCCATCGTGCAGTTCGTCGGGATGAAGGATAATGATCTGGCCAGGCAGGCTCTGATGCGTTTGGCCGCGATAGCGGAAGCGCTGCACGCCATAAAGCGTCACCCCGATCGCATAGGTGTCGTGGCGATGGAGATCGAAGGCATTGCCGTGGAACCGGGCCTCGATGCGTTCCATCCCGGCAGCACCGGGTGCCGGTACGATGCAGTTCTCGGCTGCATCCACGCACAAACGTCCAAGACCCTGAAAGGCTTCCCGGTCCAGATCGTGCGCCATCGCTTCACTCGCAGCCTCGGATTGGCCCCCTTTTCGGATTGGAAACTGTCGCATGTTCGATACGAAATTTGCAATCGTGCTCAAGGATGATCTTCCCGTCTGGCAAAAGCTCAATGTCACCGCCTTTCTGACCAGCGGCATCGTCGCGCAATTTCCCGACATTATCGGCGACCCCTACCGTGATCGCGCCGGCAATATCTACAACCCGCTGTCGATCCAGCCGGTCATCGTGCTTTCGGTGGACGGCCAGACGCTCGGCGCGATCCAGCGGCGGGCGCTGGAGCGTGGTGTGACGGTTTCGCTCTATGTCGAGGAAATGTTTTCGACCGGGTATGATCTGGCCAACCGCGCCGTCTTTGCCGAATTTGCGCCGGAGGATGCCAAGGTGGTCGGCATCGCGCTTCGCGCCGAAAAGAAGCTCGTCGACAAGATCACCAAGGGCGCCCGCATGCACGCCTGAGTCGTCGGCCACTAGGTCGGCCACTGGGAAACAAACTGAGCCTGCCGGCGGCTGTCGTTGTGCCAGCCTGTTTTGGCTTGCCCGCAGGCGACAATTGCCGCATTGGTGAGGGACTGCCTTGCTTCCCGTCCGGCCTGAAATTGAATGCTCCCCCAAGACAAGACGAAAGCGCGACATCGCCGGCGGCGATCCTGTGCATGCTTTCCGTCTATGTGTTTTTCACCTTCCTCGACACCAGCAGCAAGTACCTTGTGCTGGCCGGCGTCTCGGCGCTGATCGTCGCCTGGACCCGCTTCGCGGTCCATGTGCTGATCGTCGGCGTCTTTCTGCGCGGATGGCGTGAGCCGCTGCGCTTTCGTCCCGCCAACCTGCCGGCGCATCTCACGCGCGGTCTGCTCCTGTTCGGATCGACGATATGCAACATTCTCGCGCTGCGGACGCTGCAGCTGGCAGAAACCACCTCGATCTACTTCTTCGGCCCGATGGTGATCACCGCGCTTGCCGGTCCGTTGCTAGGGGAATGGGCCGGCTGGCGGCGCTGGCTGGCGATCATGAGCGGCTTTGTCGGCGTCCTCATCATCACCCGGCCGGGCGTCGGCGTTTTTGGCGTCGGCCATCTCTTTGCGCTCGGCTCGATGCTATCGAACAGTTTCTACGTCATCATGACGCGCCGCATGTCGGCCACGGAAACCTCGGAAAGCCTCATCCTGTTTTCGGCGCTGGCGCCGGCCGTTCTGCTGCTGCCGACACTGCCGTTTTCGCTTTCGCTGCCGCAGGATGGCTGGCACTGGTTCATATTGCTGATGCTGGGCGTCTTCGGCGCCATCGGCCATTGGCTTCTTGTGCAGGCCTATCGCCTTGCCACCACCACGGCCCTGGCCCCCTATCCCTATTCGCAGATGATCTGGATGATCATCTCCGGCCTGATCGTCTTCAACCAGTTTCCCGACCGCTGGACGCTGGCCGGTGCGACAGTCATCGTCGCCAGCGGCCTCTACATCGTCCACCGCGAGCACCGGCTTCGTGTGCGCAACCGCGCGACGCTGGACGCGGAGGCGGAAGCGCTGGCAAAAAAACTTTGATTTGCTCGGGATCGATGGCATAAGAGCCGGCCTTTAAACAGTTTAAATTGCTTCGGGAGCGCAGGGCGCTGGCACAGAAGATCAAGCTTTCCACCATCGCGGATGCGCTCGGCGTGTCCACGGCCACGGTCTCGCTGGCCTTGCGCGACAGCCCGCTGGTCGCCGGCGGCACCCGCGATCGCATCAAGGAACATGCCCGCGCCATCGGCTATATCTACAACCGCCGCGCCGCCAGCCTGCGCACCTCGCGCTCGGGCATTGTCGGCGTCGTCGTCCACGATATCATGAACCCGTTCTTTGCCGAGATATTGCGTTCGATCGAGAGCGAACTCGACCGCAGCCGGCAAACCTTCATCCTGTCGAACCACTACGACCAACTCGAGAAACAACGCACCTTCATCGACACGCTTCTGCAACTCGGCGCCGACGGCGTCATCATGTCGCCGGCCATCGGCACGCCGCCCGAAGACATAATCATGGCCGAGGAGAACGGTCTCCCGGCAGTGCTGATTGCACGCACCGTCGAAGGTGCCGACGTGCCGGTGTTTCGCGGCGACGATGCCTACGGTACCGGGCTTGCTACCAATCATCTGATCTCGCTTGGCCACAAGCGCATCGCAATGATCGGCGGTACCGATCAGACGTCGACCGGCCGCGACCGCTATCAGGGATATGTCAATGCCATGGAGGCGGCGGGGCTTGAGGTCAGGCCGTCCTGGCGTATCGCCGGCCCGCGCACCAAACAGGCCGGCTTCGAGGCCGCCGGGCAGTTCCTAGCGCTGAAGGACAGGCCGACCGCGGCCTGCTGCTGGAACGACCTCGTCGCCATCGGCCTGATGAACGGCATCGCGCGCGCCGGGCTGGTGCCGGGCATCGACATCTCCGTTACCGGCTATGACGACCTCGAGGAGGCGGCGATCGCGACGCCGGCGCTGACTACCGTGTGGAACGGCCAGCGCGAGGTTGGCCGCCGCGCCGCCAGCGCGCTGCTCGACAAACTCAACGGACAGACGGTGCGGCCGTCGCAGGAACTGATCAAGCCGGAACTGCATGTGCGCCAGTCGACCGGCAAACCGGTGGAACGTGCATGACAAAAACCAAACAGCAAGCTGTCGCCATTCTGGTGCCGGGCCAGTTCAACGATCATGCGGTCGGCCGCATCGACGGGGTGTTCAGCCGCGTCCGGATCGAACGCGCCGATCCGTCGCTGGTCACCGACGAGATGCGTCATACGGTGCGCGGCATCGCCGCCTTTGGCGGCATAAGCTCCGCGTTGATGGACGCGCTGCCAAAGCTCGAGATCATCGCCAATTTCGGCGTCGGCTATGATTCGGTCGATGTCCGCCACGCCGCACAGCGCGGCATCATGGTCACCAACACACCGGATGTGCTGACCGAAGAGGTCGCCGATACGGCGCTCGGCCTGTTGATCAATACCATCCGCGAACTGCCGCGCGCCGAGGCCTGGCTACGCGACGGAAGCTGGCTGCGCAACGGCAACTATCCGCTGAGCCGGCTGACCTTGCGCGGGCGCCATGTCGGTATCTTTGGCATGGGCCGCATCGGCCTCGCCATTGCCCGCCGGCTCGACGCTTTCGGGCTGCCCATTGCCTATCACAACCGGCGCCGCGTCGAAGGCCTGTCCTATGACTATCACCCGACGCTGAAAGGTCTCGCCGGGGCGGTCGACACACTGATCTCGGTGGCGCCCGGCGGGGCTTCGACGGAAAAGGCCGTCAATGCCGAAATCCTCTCGGCTCTTGGGCCGAACGGCGTCTTTGTCAACATCGGCCGGGGCAGCACGGTCGACGAACCAGCCCTTGCCGCCGCACTTGCCAGCGGCAGCATCGCCGCTGCCGGGCTAGACGTCTTTGCCGACGAGCCGAATGTGCCAGCGGCGTTGCTTGCCGCGCCCAACACCTCGCTTTTGCCACATGTCGGCTCGGCCTCGCAGCACACCCGCCGCGCCATGGCGGACCTGTGCGTCGAAAATCTGGTCTCGTGGTTTTCGCAGCGCAAGGCGCTGACGCCGGTGCCGGAGACGGCAAATGTCAAGGCAAGGCCGTAAGCGGGCTGCCATATCTATTAACTTCAGCTTAACCCTTCGGAATCATTCTGGTCCCTTCGCAGTGTATGTCCGCCTGACAGGACATGACAGCAAGATGAAGCGCGCCTCCCTGATCTCTTCGAACCGGCGCGCTTGAAATGCGCGGAGAACCAGGATGAAGACGCTTCCTGCATTGATGACAGTCGCTGTGCTGTTCGGCAGCGCCCAGCTGTTTTACGCCGGTAGCGGTGAAAGCCGTGCGGCCAGTGAGTCACCGCTTTCATCCGGCAACTACAGGCTGGTAGCCCATGGCAACGAGGGGTCTTGTGCGGTCAGCCGCGGCGCCGAGATTTCGCAAGGCCTGTCGCTGTTGACGATCGCAGCAAATTGCCGCCGGGTGTTGCCCGGCGTCGAGCAGGCGAAGTTCTGGCGAGAGCAGGATGATGGCACGGTCACCTTCAGCGCCAACGGCACCGATCCGATCGTCATGTTCTCAGTCGCCGACGGCGATGGTTACGAATCCTACGCGCCGGCGCTGCCGCTGCTGACGCTGGCGTCGGCCGGCAACTAGCGAGCGCGGCAGGACTATTCCGCGGCTGCGCGCGCACCCGATTTCGCCGCCTGATGCAGGCGCACCGCATCGCCGAATGCGCGAAATATCTTTACCGAGATACTGTCCGATTTGACCCAGTATTCGGGATGCCACTGGACGCCGACGGCGAAAGCCCGTGCATCGCGCACCGAAACCGCCTCGACAGTGCCGTCGGCGGCGACCGCTTCGACCTGCAGCTTTGGGCCAAGCCGGTCGATGGCCTGGCGATGCACCGAATTGACCATGATGTCGCCGGCGCCGAAGACCCCGGCCAGGCAGCTGCCGGGTTTTATCGCCACGCTCTGGCGGATGGCGAAGCGTTCGTCCTGATTGTCGCTTGCCGGCGCACGATGATCGAGCGAACCGGCGCGTTCCTGGATTTCGGTGGCCAGCGTGCCACCCAGCGCCACATTCATCTCCTGGATGCCGCGGCAGATGGCGAGCAATGGCACCCCGCGCTCCACCGCCCGGCGGATCAGCGGCAACGTCGTCGCGTCGCGGGCGGAGTCGTAAGGACCATTGGCTTCGCTGGCGTCACCGCCATAGAGCGAGGGATGAACGTTCGATTTGGAACCGGTGACCATGACGCCGTCGACGGCGGAAAGCAGTTCGTCGAAGTCGAGCCGGTCGCCGAAGGACGGTACCAGCAGCGGGAACACGCCTGCACCCGAAAGCGCCGCTTCGAGATATTGCTGTGGCGTGGCATGCCAGGTGTAATTGTCGAACTGGCGGACGTCGGCCGATACGGCCACGAGCGGCTGGTGCATTTGGTCCGGATCCCATCGGGTGCAACGAATTATCTGCCTGCAAAATAGGCGATCCGAAGGCGCATTTCCATGGCAAGTTTCGGCGTGTCGCGTAGGCCAGTTAATCGACCTTAGACTATAGTTGCAAGATCTGCCCCAACGCCGTGAATTTCCCCGAAATGCGTCGCTCAAACCGGGCTGCCGTGCTGGACTCGACTCCTTGCCTGTGTATTGTCGGCTCGAAGCCGATCCGGGCGCCGAAGTGTCCCGAATGTCGGTCAGTGGATCCAAAAGGGAGGAACTTCATGGATCGTCGTTCGTTCATCCGCAAGGCCGGCACCGCCGGCGTTGGCGCTGCGGCCGCTGCCGCGACACTTGCCGCGCCGGCCATCGCCCAGTCCAATCCGAAAGTGACCTGGCGGCTGGCGTCGTCCTTCCCGAAGTCGCTCGATACGATCTATGGCGGTGCCGAAGTGTTTTCCAAGATGCTGTCGGAGGCGACCGACGGCAACTTCCAGGTCCAGGTCTTCGCCGCCGGCGAACTCGTTCCCGGCCTGCAGGCCGCCGATGCCACCACTGCCGGCACGGTCGAGGCCTGCCACACGGTGGCATACTATTACTGGGGCAAGGACCCGACTTGGGCGCTGGGAGCGGCGGTTCCGTTTTCGCTCAACGCGCGCGGCATAAACGCCTGGCACTATCATGGCGGCGGCATCGATCTGTTCAACGAGTTCCTGGCGACGCAGGGTCTGTTTGGGCTGCCGGGCGGCAATACCGGCGTGCAGATGGGCGGCTGGTTCCGCAAGGAGATCAAAACGGTCGCCGACCTTTCCGGCCTCAAGATGCGTATCGGTGGTTTTGCCGGCAAAGTGGTGCAAAGGCTCGGCGTGGTTCCTCAGCAGATCGCCGGTGGCGACATTTATCCGGCGCTGGAAAAAGGCACGATCGATGCCGCCGAATGGGTCGGCCCCTATGACGACGAGAAGCTCGGCTTCTACAAGGTTGCGCCCTATTACTACTATCCCGGCTGGTGGGAAGGTGGACCGACCGTCCATCTGATGTTCAACAAGGCGAAATACGACGAACTTTCGCCGGCTTACAAGTCGCTGGTGCATACTGCCGCTCAAGCGGCCGACGCCAACATGCTGCAGAAATACGACTATCTCAATCCGGCGGCGGTTAAGCGGCTGGTTGCCGGCGGTGCCAAGTTGAGCCCGTTCAGCCAGGAGATCATGGCCGCCTGTTTCGAAAAGGCCAACGAAGTCTATGCCGAGATGGAAGCCTCGAATGCGCCGTTCAAGAAGATCTGGGATTCGATCAAGGCGTTCCGCAAGGAGCATTATCTCTGGGCGCAGGTGGCCGAGTACAACTATGACACCTTCATGATGGTCCAGCAGCGCAATGCCAAGCTCTGATCCTGTTGCTTCGCGGCGCCAGTGTTCCTTTCGGAACACTGGCGCCGTAGCGCATTCATTTGCGATCAGCCGGGCACCACCACGACCTTGACCTCGCCTGGCGCCGGCGGGTTGGCAATGATCGCCACCGCCTCGTCGAGGCTGACTTGTCGTGATATCAGCCGATCTACTTCGATCGTCCCCGAGGCGATAAGATTGGCGGCCCGGCGATGGGTAAAGGGGTTGAGGAAGGAACCCAGGACCTTCAACTCACGGAACAGCAGATCGAACGGTTCGAACGCCACTTTCATGCCTTGCGGCATCACGCCGACGACGACGACGGTGCCGCCCGCTTTGGCCAGCCGCATCGCCTGCTCAACAGTGTCTTTCACGCCGGCGCATTCGAACACCACGTCGACGCCGCCCGGCATCAAACCCGACCGGCCGACGATCGCATCGATGACATCGAAGGCGCTGGGATCGAGCGTCGCCGTTGCGCCAAATTGCTCGGCAAGAGCCCGCCGCGAGGCCTGACGGGTCGACAAGATAATGGTCGTCGCACCGGCGAGCTTTGCCAGTTGAACGGTGAGCAGGCCGATCACGCCGCCGCCGAGCACCGCGACCGACGAGCCTGGTTTGATCGCGGCAAGGTCCACGCCATGCAGGCAGCAGCCGAGCGGCTCGCAGAAAGCACCATGCGTAGGCTTCAGATCGCCTGGCAAGACGAAGGCCTGTTTCTGTGGCAGGACAAGATATTCGGCAAAGCCGCCATCGCGATGGATACCGATGGCGCGTAGATTGCCGCAGAGATTGACCCGGCCGGCCTGACAATGCTCGCATCGGCCACAGGCAATGTTGGGATCGCCGGTGACGCGGTCGCCGACGGAAAAGCCGGATACGGCAGGTCCGACCGCCTCGACGATGCCGGAGAATTCATGCCCGAGCGTCACCGGCGGCGTGCACGGGAATTCACCATGGAAAAGATGCCTGTCGGTGCCGCAGACGCCGCACGCCTCGATGCGCACCAGCAGATCGTTCGGCCCGGCGGTCGGTTTCTCGACCTCGCACACGGCGAGGCTGCCCACTCGCTCCAACCGAACCGCCTTCATGGCTGCCGGGCCCTCCTCAGTTGAAACTCGGTGGTTGCGACAGATCGATTGCCGGCGCCGCCGGTTTCGCGGGCGGCTTTTCGTCGAAGCTCGGCGGCTGCGACAAATCCGGTGTGGAAGGTGAGGCCGGGGCAGTGCCGCCGTTGGCCGGCGGCGTGCCAAGCGGCGACAAGCCGATGCCAGGCGTTTCCGGCACCTGGTAGTTGATGGTGCCAGGATCGACGACAGTGCCTTTGTAGTGCATCACCATCTGCGGGAAGGCGATGGTCAGGCCGATCATGATCACCTGGATGCAGACGAAGGGCACTGCGCCCCAATAGATCTGCCCTGTGGTGACCGGCGCGATCTGCTTGCCGGTGAGTCGGTCGAGATAGGGCACGCGCGCGGCGACCGAGCGCAGATAAAACAGCGCGAAGCCGAAGGGCGGATGCATGAAGGAGGTCTGCATGTTGACGCCCAAAAGCACGCCAAACCAGATCAGGTCGATGCCGAGTTTGTCAGCCGCTGGCGCCAAAAGCGGCACGATGATGAAGGCAAGCTCGAAAAAGTCGAGGAAGAAGGCGAGCACGAAGACGAGGATGTTGACGCCAATCAGGAAACCGACTTCACCGCCCGGCAGCGACGTCAACAGGTGCTCGACCCAGATGTGGCCATTGACGCCGTAGAAGGTCAGCGAGAACACCCGCGCGCCGATCAGGATGAACAGAACGAAGGACGACAGCCTGGTCGTCGAGGCCAGCGCCTGCTTGACCACGTCGAGCGACAGCCGCCCCTTCATCGCCGCCATTGCCAGCGCGCCGACGGCGCCCATGGCGCCGCCTTCCGTCGGCGTGGCGATGCCAAGGAAGATGGTGCCCAGCACCAGGAAGATCAGCGCCAGCGGCGGGATCAGCACGATGATCACCTGCTGTGCCAGTCTGGACATCAGGTTGATCTTCAGGCGCTGGTCGACGATCGCCACGACATAGATGAAGATGACGCCCATGGTGGCGCCGAGGATATCGGCGTTGCCGCCATGGTTCGGCGCAAGGTAGCGATACGCCGCATAGGAAACCACCACCGCCGCCAGCAGCGCCGCCAGCAGCGACAGCACGCCGTGGCCGAGCGTGCGGGCCTCCAGCGGCAGGGCCGGCATCGACTTCGGCCGGAAGATCGACATCAGCAGGATGTAGAGCATGTAGATGCCGGTCAAAATGAGTCCGGGGATCAGCGCTCCCTTATACATATCGCCGACCGAGCGGCCGAGCTGGTCGGCCAGGACGATCAGCACCAGTGACGGCGGGATGATCTGGGCGAGCGTCCCGGACGCGGCAATGACGCCGGATGCCAGCCGCCGGTCGTAGCCGTAGCGCAGCATGATCGGCAGCGAAATCAGACCCATGGCAATGACGGAGGCCGCCACCACGCCGGTCGTCGCGGCGAGCAGCGCGCCGACGAAAATCACGGCATAGGCGAGGCCACCACGGACCGGTCCGAACAACTGGCCGATCGTGTCGAGCAGGTCTTCGGCCATGCCGGATCGTTCGAGCACGATGCCCATGAAGGTGAAGAACGGGATCGCCAGCAGCGTATCGTTCGACATCACCCGGCTGCCATAGAAATTATCCGGCAACGCGTGCAGCAACGGCCAGGCGAGATTGATCGAGCCGCCCGAATAGGGCGACAGAAGCACGCCGATGAAGAAGAACATCAGGCCGTTGGCGGCGAGCGAGAAGGCGACGGGGTAGCCGATCAGCAGGAAGACGACCAGCGAGGCGAACATGATCGGCGCCATGTTCTGGGCGATGAACTCGATCACGAGCGCACCTCTTCGGCGAGCGCCTTGGCTTCGAGTTCGGCCTGCTCATGCGCCGATATGAACGGAGTGGGATCGTCCATCTGACCGCGCATGATGGCGATTTTCTTGATGATTTCGGAAATGCCCTGCAGCGCGAGCAGAAAAAAGCCGACCAGCAGGATCGCCTTCGCCGGCCAGATGATCAGCCCGCCGGAATTGTTCGACATCTCCCCGCTGCGATACGACAGCGACACATAGGGAACGAAATAGACCACCATCAACGTCACGAACGGCATCAGGAAGAAGACGTGACCGAAAAGGTCGATCCAGTGCTGCACGCGGCGCGAGAACATGCCGTAGACGATATCGATGCGGATATGGTCGTTCTGCTTCAGCGTGTAGGCGGCGGCCAGCATGAAGGCGGCGCCGAACAGATACCATTGCAATTCCAGCCAGGCGTTCGAGGACATGTCGAACACCTTGCGGATGACGGCGTTGGCGGCGCTTACCAGGATCGCCAGCAGGATCAGCCACGAAACCCATTTGCCGATGAATTCGTTCAAACGGTCAATGGTTCTGGAAAGAGCGAGAAGCCCTGCCATGCATTCCTCCCTTGTGTCAGAGCGCGGCGGTTCACTGTCCGTCGCGTCGCTGTGGACCAACGGTATGCAGTGCGTGGTCCGGCGGGTCAACACGGGACAGCCCGCATAAACACAGTTGTGAGATGACGGGCGGCAAAATGCTGCCGCGTCCTTTGCATGTCCAAGGACATGCGGCGCTTTCACCCAAGCAAAGTCGGGTGCGGCTCAGGCGATCTTCTGTTGGTCGCGGCCGGCGCCGATCAGCACAAGCATGGCGACGAGGAACAGGTACATCCAGCCGTCCCGCCATTCGAGCGGAAAATAGCCGGCCCATAGCGATTCGGCCATGCCGAAAGCGGCGGCGCCCAGTGCCGCCCGCAAAGGCGAAAGATAGCCGCCCACTGCGGTCACGAACAGGATTTTCAACCCGTAGACCAACCCTGTGCCGAAGCTGATGTTGCCGTAGTAGAAGGCGGCGAGCACGCCGGCCAGTGCCGCGCAAAGGCCGCCGAAAAGCACCGCACGCCGAAACACCGCACGGACATCGACGCCGCACATCGCAGCCGCCTTGGGATCGTCGGATACGGCGCGCCAGCTCCGGCCGAAGCTCGAATATGCGAAGCCCCAGGCAGCCAGCGCTATGGCCGCCAGTACGGCGGCGCAATCGAGCAATTGGATCAGCGTCAACGTCGCCTTGAAGCTGGCATTCTGCGCGAAGACGATGGTCTGGGCCAGCATTGGCGGCAACCATAGGTCATGGGTATCGGCGGCGATGCGGCTGGCTTCCGACAAGACCAGCAATATGCCGAGCGTCGTCACCACGATGGCGTTGGGCGAGCGGTCGGCCAGCGGTTCGAAGATACTTCGGGACAGGACATGGCTGAGCAGCGCCGCATAAAGGAATGCCGCAGCTACGCCGAGCGCGACCGACGCAAACAGCGTCAGCCACAGCGCCTGATAGCCGAACGCCGCGGTGAGGATCATCGTATGCCCGCAAAAGGCGAACAGCGCGCCATAGGCAAGATTGGTACGGTGCAGGATGCCGTTGGTCAGCACGTAGCCGAAGGCAAGCAATGCGTAGAGCGCGCCCGAATGCAGCCCGTTCAGAACCTGCTGGAAGAAATAGAGCATGCAAGACCCTCTATGCATGCCCCGCAATCGGGGCAGAGGTTTGGGACGAACGATATTCTCAGTACGGCGATCGCCTCAGTGAGCGTTGCACCCGGAATCTAACTTGTCAAACGCGAGTTATCAGTTAGATTCGCCATATGACGGTATCCTGGACTCCGCACCGCTTTACCGGTGGCATGCTGGCGCTCGATACGGCGAACACCGTCGTTTTGCGGAACGATCCGAAGAAAACTTTCGACCGTTTCGACGATCCGGCCGAGATCGCCCGCTTTGCCGAAGCCGCGAGTGCCTTTCGCGCCGCCGAGCGCGGCGGCAGGCGGCTCGTAGCGCCGGCGCCTGAAAAGATCGCACCGGTGGTGCTGTCGATCCGGGAGACGACCGATCGGCTGTTTCGCGGCGCGGTATCGAAAGGTGCGATCGCGACCGGCGATATGCCGAAATTCTTGGAGGCCTGCGCCGATGGCCTCGCTCATAGCCGCACCGAAATCGGCACGCCTGGAAAACCGTTCGGTGATCCGGCGACGCCGATTGTCTTTGAGGCCGCGCTTGCGGTCTCGGCGTTGTCGCTGCTGCGTAGCGACACCATCGCCAGGCTGCGGATATGTCCGAACTGCAGCTGGCTGTTTGTCGACAAAAGCCGCAATTCCAGCCGCCTCTGGTGCGACATGGCGGTGTGCGGCAACCGCCAGAAGGCAAACCGACATTATCGCCGCCGGACCGCGGCCAGGGAGGTCACCAATGTCTAGAAGATTCTCACGCGCGATGATTGTCGTCGCGGCGTTGTTCGCGGCGGCCGCGCTCGGCGCCTGCCGTGATTCCGGCAAGGACCAGCTGTTCGCCATTTCCGGGAAGCTGTTCGAGTTCAACTACCGGCTGGGTATCGCCACCTATGTCATCACCCTCAATCCGCTGCGGCCGGTGGGTGAGGGGCAGGTCGCTGTGGTCTCCTTCCAGAACCCGGCCGGTGGTGATCCGATCATCGTCACCCAGAAAATATGGCCGAAGCTGCCGCATGTGACGCTTACCAGCCCGCCGCTTACCTGCGTTGTCAAGGACAAGCCCTATGCGGTGTCGATCCGCATCGAGGATTCCAGCGGCAAGTTGCTGCAGAGTTTCGCGACCACTCTGACGTCCTCGCTCGACCAGTCGGTCCTGCCCGACCGGCCTCTGGTGGTCGGGCCAGTCTACGAGCTCAACAAGGACTTGGCCGGCCATGTCGACGGCAAGCTGCCCGGTGAACCGAAGCCCAGTTGCCCAAAGGCTGCATGATGCATCACCAGCGGCACTGAGCGCCGCCGGAATTTTTCATGCTCGGCCATCCTCCCCGACAGGCGTTTCGTGGCGCCACACGGCCGCGCACGGATCGTTTGTTGCGGACCGCCTGGCACCTTCGATTTTGTTTGACCTCCCCGGCAAGGGAAGAAAGACTGTGGGCACTCGACTCCGACGTTGGCCGCGCACCTCCAGGCGCGGCCTCCGCACAGGAAATGCCTGATGACGCTGCACAATGTCGCGCTCGACGACAAGTTCGACCTGGCAAAGGAGCGGATCTTCCTGTCGGGTGCCCAGGCAGTCATCCGCATGCTTCTGATGCAGCGCGAGCGCGACCGCCGGGCTGGCCTGAACACCGCCGGTTTCGTCTCCGGCTATCGCGGCTCGCCGCTCGGCGGCCTCGACATGCAGCTGTGGAAGGCCAGGAACCAGCTCGCGCAGTCGGACATCGTCTTCCAGCCCGGTCTCAACGAGGAGCTTGCCGCCACCGCCTGCTGGGGCTCGCAGCAGGCCGAATTGCTGGGCGAGGGTACCCATGACGGCGTTTTTTCGGTCTGGTATGGCAAGGGTCCGGGCGTCGACCGCTCCGGCGACGTGTTCCGCCACGCCAATCTCGCCGGGTCGTCAAAACATGGCGGCGTGCTGGCTCTGATGGGTGACGACCACATGGCCGAATCCTCGACCAACGCGCATGCCACCGAGTTCCTGTTCGTCGACACCATGGTGCCGATCCTTAATCCGGCCGGCGTCCAGGAGATCATCGACTACGGCCTCTACGGCTTTGCCATGTCGCGTTTTGCCGGCACCTGGGCGGCGATCAAATGCGTCAAGGACAACATCGAATCGACAGCCTCTGTCGGTGCCGCGCTCGACCGGCTAGATATCGTCATCCCGGACTTCGACATGCCGCCCGGCGGCCTCAACATCCGTAACGAGATCGACATGCTCGGCCAGGAGGAGCGGTTGCATGAATACAAGCGCGCCGCCGCTTCAGCGTTCATCCACGCCAATGGGCTGAATCGGATCGTCTATTCGGGCGGCACCAGCGCCAGGCTTGGCATCGTCACCATCGGCAAGAGTTATCTCGATGTTCGCCAGGCGCTGGAGGATATCGGCGTCGACGAAGCGGCCGCCAGTCGTATCGGTATCAGGCTGTTCAAGGTCGGTTGCCCGTGGCCGCTCGACCTGCAACACATCGCCGACTTTGCTCGCGGCCTCGATACCATCGTCGTCGTCGAGGAGAAACGCTCGCTGATCGAGGTGCAACTGCGCGAGAACCTTTACGGCACCGCGACGCAGCCGGTCATCGTCGGCAAGAAGGACGAGCGCGGCGACTGGCTGTTCCCGGCCAAGGGCGCGCTCGACCCCAACGATATTGCCATCGCGCTCGGCGAGAGGATTTTGCGAACGATCGGCCCGTCGGAAGAAATCGCCGCGCGGGTGGCGAAGTTGCGCCAGTTCCAGGCGATGCTGGCCGACACGTCAGACATCGCCTCGCGCACGCCCTTCTTCTGCTCCGGCTGCCCACACAATTCCTCGACCAAGGTGCCGGACGGCTCGCTCGCCGCCGCCGGAATCGGCTGTCATTTCATGGCGCTGTGGATGGACCGCAACACCGTCGGCTTCACCGCCATGGGCGGCGAGGGCGCGCAGTGGGTCGGCCAGGCGCCGTTCTCGAAGCGCGAGCACATCTTCCAGAATCTGGGCGATGGCACTTACAACCACTCGGGTGTGCTGGCGATCCGCTTCGCGCTGTCGACCGACGCCAACATCACCTACAAGATCCTCTACAATGACGCCGTCGCGATGACCGGCGGGCAGCCGCACGAGGGCGGCCTGACGGTGGACATGATCGCAAGACAGGTGCGCGCCGAGGGCGTGGAGCGCATCGCCATCGTCACTGACGAGCCGGACAAATATACCGGCAAGGTGGAATTTCCCGCCGGCGCCACCATCCATCACCGCGACGACCTCGATCTCGTCCAGCGCGAGTTGCGTTCGGTCAAAGGCGTCTCGGTGCTGCTCTACGACCAGACCTGCGCCGCCGAGAAGCGTCGCCGCCGCAAGCGCGGCACGTTCCCCGATCCGGACAAGCGTATCTTCATCAACGAACTGGTCTGCGAAGGCTGCGGCGATTGCGGCGTGCAGTCGAATTGCGTCTCGATCCAGCCGGTCGAGACCGAATTCGGCCGCAAGCGCAAGATCGACCAGTCGAGTTGCAACAAGGACTTCTCTTGCGCCAACGGCTTCTGCCCCTCCTTCGTCACCGTTCATGGCGCCAAAATCAGGAAAGCCGAAGGCATAGCCGGCGCGGCCGACCCGCTCGCGGGGGTGCCGGCGCCGGCGCAATTTACGCTCGGTGAACAAGGCTGGGCGGCGATCATCGACGGTGTCGGCGGCACCGGCGTCGTCACAATAGGCGCGGTGCTCGGCATGGCCGCGCACCTGGAAGGCAAGGGCTGCGGCATGATCGACATGGCCGGCCTCGCCCAGAAGGGCGGCTCGGTGTTCACCCATGTCCGCATCGCCCGCACGCCGGACGACATCCACGCCATTCGGGTATCGGCCGGCAAGGCCGATCTCGTGCTCGGCTGCGATCTCGTCGTTTCGGGTGCCAAGAAGGTGTTGGCCGCGGTGCGCGAAGGCCATACCATCTTCCTCGCCAACACTGCCGAGATCATGCCGGGCGAGTTCGCCCGTTCGGCCGATTTCTCGCTGCCCGTCGAGCGGCTGAAGAAAGCGATAAGAACGGCCGCGGGCGACGACAGGACGCATTTCTTCGACGCTACCCGCACCGCCACTGCGCTGTTCGGCAGCTCGCTTGGTGCCAACATGTTCATGCTCGGATTCGCCTTCCAGCATGGCGGCTTGCCGCTGTCGGCGGAGGCGGTCGAGAAGGCGATCGAGCTCAACGGCGAGGCGGTAGCGATGAATGTCGCGGCATTTCGCTGGGGCCGCCGCGCCGCCCACCAGCCGGATTTCGTCCGCAGCCTTCTCGCCCAGCCGGGCAAGGCCACGCAGCATGCCGCCATTGCCGAGACGCTGGACGATATCATTGCTCGCCGCGTCGCCTTCCTGACCGCCTACCAGAACGCCGCCTATGGCAAGCGCTATGCCGACAGACTGGCGGCGCTGCGCAAGGCCGAAACCAATGCTGTGCCCGGGTCGACCGTGGTGACCGAGGCTGCCGCAAAGAACCTGTTCAAGCTGATGGCGATCAAGGACGAATACGAGGTGGCGCGGCTTTATACGGACGGCTCCTTTGCCGCAGAGCTCGCAAAGCAGTTCCAGAGCTACGGCAAGCTTGAATTCCATCTCGCACCGCCGATCATGGGCAGGCGCGGCAGTGACGGGAAGCCGAAGAAATCGAGCTTTGGCCCGTGGCTGATGAACGGGTTCCGCCTGCTGGCGGCGATGAAGGGCCTGCGCGGCACCGCTTTCGACCTGTTCGGCTACAGCGCCGAGAGGCGTATGGAGCGGCAGCTTCTTGCCCTCTATGAAGCCGACCTGGAACTTGTCGCCGGCGCGCTGGCGCCGGGCAAGATCGAGGTTGCTGCCGCGCTTGTTTCGGTACCGGCGCTCATCCGCGGCTTTGGCTACGTCAAGCAGGCCAGTGCCGAAAAAGCCGCCGGCGAACGCCAGCGACTGCTCGACCGCCTCTCAACGGCGCCGCTGCGGCCGCAACTTCAAGCCGCCGAATAATTCAGCGCTGTGATACGCCTTGTTTACCTGAACTGTAGTTTCCCTGCTTCCGCTGCGTCACCGATGAATGCCAATAGAGCCCGAACCGCTGCTCTAAACCTTTCTTAAGGCCAATGTGACACTGCTGGGTTCCCCAGGGTTGGGATCCAGGCGTGAATCTGAGACGAAAAAACGAGATTCCGGTCGACGTTTACATTCCGTTCGTGGAAACGCTGTTTCGCGACGGGTTCACGCTGTCGATCGGCCTTGTTGCGCAGACACTCCTCGTCATTCTGGTCTATTGGAAGACCATGGACTTGGCGTATCTTCTAGTTGCCGCTGGGCTCATCATTGTCGGTACCCTGCGCCTTCGCAACATCCGAAAATACGGGCGACTTCCTTCCCCGACGACGTGGGAAGAAGCCCATGATCGCGAAAACGATTACATAATTTTTGGTTCGATGCATGGTTTCATGCTTGGCGCGTTCTGTTTCGTCAGTATCTATCTGGCAAATGACAGCCACGACAACTATGCCGAAATAGCCTCTGTCTGCGTCACTCTGGCATCGGTCACGTCGATTGCCGGCCGCAATTATGGGTCGCCGCGCATGGTCATGATTTTTATCATAACCACTACATGGCCCATATCGCTTGGCTTTATCCTGCGCGGCGATATCTACCACATCATCCTCGGTCTGATGTCGGCCCCTTTTCTGTTTGCGATCAAGCGGTTCGCCGACATCGTCCGCGAAGTCCTGTTTACCGCCCTGTCGGAGGAAAAGAAGGCGAACCGCATCGCGCAGCGTTTCAACCGCGCGCTCAACACCATGTCGCATGGCCTTGTCATGCTTGGTCCCGACGGCCGGGTGGCGGTGGCCAATGCCGAAGCCGCGCACCTGATGTCGCTCAAATCGGCCGATGCGCTGCTAGGCCGCTCGATCCATGGTCTGCTGATGCGCGGCGCTGCAGGCGGCATGCTGGCGCCGAAAGATTGCCGTTACATCGAAGCCCAGCTGACGCGTGCGTTGCGCGAGGGCCGCGACCGCAAGGTCCTGGTCTCGCTCACCAACGGCCAGCACTATGAATTTTCGGCGCGCGAAGGCAGCCAGGAACTGGGCGTCGTCACTTTCGAGGATGTGACCGCCCGGGTCGAGGCGGAAGACAAGATCCGCTTCATGGCGCGCTACGACAGTCTCACCGGCCTGCCCAACCGCGCCTACTTCCACGAGTTGGTGGTGGAAGCCATGGCCTCAGGGGATCCCGAGCGTCTCTGCGGGCTGGTGGTGCTCGATCTCGACGATTTCAAGAGCGTCAACGACACGCTCGGCCATCCGGTCGGCGACGGATTGATCTACGCCGTTGCCGAGCGGCTGGCGGCAGTCGCTGGGCCAGGCATCACCGTCAGCCGCTTCGGCGGCGACGAGTTCATGATCTTCTTCGAGCGCATCGAGGATGAAAGCCACTTGACCGGCCAGGTTGATGAGATCTTTGTCAATCTACAGGGCGAGGTCGATGTCGCCGGCCACGGATTACGCATCCAGGCCAGCGGCGGCGCGGTGCTGTCGCGGGTCAAGGATACCGACGTTGACGCCATGATCGTCAAAGCCGACCTTGCACTCTACAAGGCCAAGGAGCTTGGCAAGAACGGTTGGCGGCTGTTCGAGGCCTCCATGGATGCTGCCTTCCGCAGCCGTCAGCTGATGAAGGCGGACCTGCGCAGCGCCGTGGAAAACAACGAATTGCGGGTGGTCTATCAGCCGATCGTGGCGATGAGCACGATGCGTATCGCCAGTTGCGAAGCGCTGTGCCGCTGGGATCATCCCGATCTCGGGCCGATTTCCCCCGGTATCTTTATTCCGCTGGCGGAGGAAATGGGGATTATTTCCGACATCAGCACCTTCGTCCTGCATGCGGCCTGCACGGAATGCGCCAAATGGCCGGCCCAGACCAGCGTGTCGGTCAATCTCTCGGCCAAGGATTTCCGCAACCGTGATGTCATCCAGAAGGTTCGCGACGCGCTGGCTGAATCCGGTCTCTCCGCCGGACGTCTGGAGATCGAAGTCACCGAGACGGCGCTGCTCGACGACAAGTCGCTGACACGCCAATATATCGAGGAGTTGAAGCGGCTCGGCGTGCGCATTGCGCTCGACGATTTCGGTACCGGGTATTCGAGCCTCAGCTATCTCCACAAACTGCCGCTCGACAAAATCAAGATCGACCGCTCGTTCCTGATGGATGTCACTCAGAACAGCCGGTCGCTCGAATTGCTCAAGGGCATCGTCAACCTGTCACGGCCGCTGGGACTTTCGGTTACCGTCGAAGGTGTCGAGACCTTCGAACAGCTCAAGATCCTGGCATTGCAGGTCAAGCCGGACCTGGTCCAGGGCTTTCTGTTCGGGTCGGCACTCAGCGCGTCCGGCATCGAGACGATGTCGAGCACCGTCTGGCCCTTCGCCAAGGACATCCAGACGGCAAGGAAGGCGCCGCGGCGCTGACTTCGCGCTGAAAAACCGCGTATTTTAGTATAATTTTATTAATTATTAACCTTAACGAGCGGTAAACGAGATCCTACTTATTTTCATCTTTACATCTCATGACCCGTCCGTAGTGTCGGCTGGTGGCGGTAATCGCGGGGAATAGAGTTCATGTGTGCCCAGTTGAGTTCGCTCGGCCATGCGGCGGGCGCTGGTGGGAAAGATGCGTCCGAGACCATGTCCAGCTTCGCGCAACATGTTTATGCGCTGCTTGACCGGACGGAGTACCGACGCTGTGAAAGCGGCGAGGACTTCGAAAGCATTTACAGGCTGCGCTACAATTCCTATCGGATGAACGATCTGGTGCCCGAGAATGCGTCCCGTCAGGTCCATGACGAGTTTGACGAACTGCCCAATTGCCATACGTTCGGAATCTACATCGAGGGGCGGCTGGTCAGCACAATGCGCCTGCATAACGTGTCTGCTGATAACGCCACATCACCAGCGCTCAGCGTCTACAAGGACTTGTTGATGCCGCGTCTGGCGGCCGGCGAAGTCTTTATCGACCCGAGCCGTTTTGCCGTGGACGCCGAATGGTCACGGCTTTACCCGCAGATCCCGTATGTGACGCTGCGCCTTGCGGGCATGGCTTGCTTCCATTTCGGCGCGCCTTATTGCATATCCATGATCCGCGAGGACCATGCGGCTTTCTACAAGCGCATCTATCGGGCGCGACCGATTGGCGATGCGCGGCCCTATGCCGGCGTGATCAACTGTTTCGCGCTGCTTTATCAAGCCGATGTCCTGGCGATCAAGAATGAAACCTACGCTCGCTTTCCGTTCTTCCGTTCGACGCCAATGGAGCAGCGCATGTTGTTCGATACGCCCGGTGCCGGCGAACTCGCCCCGCTGACCATCCTGCCCACCGCCAAGTATTTTCGCGAAGCCGCCTGAACGAGCCCATGGAGCCTTCCGGTCGCTTCGGCGTTCTGGGCAAGGGTGCTGGTAGTAGGTCGGCACGGCCGGCATCCGCCAAGCATCGCTTCGATAGCGATCCGATCAAAGGAACCGATATGACCATTTCCACGCTCGCCCTTACCCCGCTTATCTCGCTGATTGCAGGCGTGCTGATCCTGGTGATGCCGCGGCTGCTCAATTATATCGTCGCCCTTTATCTGATCGTTGTCGGCCTGCTCGGTCTGTTCCCGCATCTCGCCGGCTAACGACATCGGCAATAGCGGACCTGCCATCCATTGTGATTGGTATCGCCGCGCTTCGCGCAGCGATTTCAAGTTTTGCTTGAGATTGTTGGCTGCGGCGATGCGGCAATAGCGCCATTGCCCTTAACGCGGCTTTTCGCTATGTGCCTGAAAGATGTCTTCGAAGGGGTATTCCAATGGCTGAACACACGCCGACCGGTCCTGTCGAACTAGGCGCGAAGATGGACTATGCCGAGCACGACCGCACCTATGCCGGCTTTGTGATGCTGGCCAAATATGGGTCGCTATTTTGCGCCGCCGTGCTTCTTGCCATGGCGTTCGGCTTCTTTGTGGGCGGCTTCTTCTCGGGGACTATCCTGTTCGTGCTGATCCTGGCCATCGGCGCCTTTATTCTCCGATAACTCCTCCAACCTTTGTCGAAGGCGCCGCCGGGGTCGGTCGGTGTCTTGCGGTAACAGGGTTCCGGCCGAAAGGATCATGCGGTGGGACAGACGGTTTTCATCCCTCGTGAGCTCGACGCAAACGAGCCGCGCGTCGGGGCCTCCCCCGACACGGTGAAGCGGCTGGCGGCACTGGGTTTCGACGTGATTGTCGAAACCGGCGCCGGCACTGCGTCGCGCATTCCCGACGAGGAGTTCGCCCGGGTGGGCGCCGCGATCGGCAAGGCCGGCGATGCAGCCAGGGCCGATGTCGTGCTGAAGGTGCGCCGGCCCATGGACGCCGAGCTGAAGGGCTACAAGTCCGGCGCCGCTGTCATCGCGATCATGGATCCCTACGGCAACGACGCTGCCGTCGCTGCCCTTGCCAAGGCCGGTGTTACTGCCTTCTCCATGGAGTTCATGCCGCGCATCACCCGCGCCCAGTCGATGGACGTTCTATCCAGCCAGGCCAACCTCGCCGGCTATCAGGCGGTGATCGACGCGGCTGCCGAATATGACCGAGCGTTACCGATGATGATGACGGCGGCCGGCACCGTACCGGCAGCGAAGGCGTTCGTCATGGGCGTCGGCGTCGCCGGTCTGCAGGCCATCGCCACCGCGCGCCGCCTCGGCGCCGTGGTCACCGCCACCGACGTGCGCCCGGCCGCCAAGGAGCAGGTCGCCTCGCTCGGCGCAAAATTCCTGGCCGTCGAGGACGAGGAGTTCAAGGCGGCCGAGACGGCCGGCGGCTACGCCAAGGAAATGTCGAAGGAATACCAGGCCAAGCAGGCGGCGCTGACCGCCGAGCACATCGCCAAGCAGGACATCGTCATCACCACCGCGCTGATCCCCGGCCGTCCGGCGCCGAAGCTGGTCTCGGCAGCAATGGTCGCCTCGATGAAACCCGGCTCTGTGATCGTCGACCTCGCGGTCGAGCGCGGCGGCAATGTCGAGGGCGCCGAAGCCGGCAAGGTGGTGACCACGGCCAACGGGGTAAAGATCGTCGGCCATCTCAACGTTCCCGGTCGCGTCGCCGCCTCGGCCTCGCTTCTCTATGCCAGGAACCTCTATGCCTTCCTCGAGACGCTGGTCGACAAGGCGGCGAAGATGCTTGCCATCAACCACGACGACGAACTGGTCAAGGCGACGATGCTGACCGATGCTGGCAAGATCGTGCATCCGGCTTTCGCAAAGGCTGAGCAGGAGCCGCCAAAGGGCCAATATGTCGAGCCACCGGCCATTCCGGCCAGGACGATGGTTGCCGAGGCTTCGGCGAAGCCGGCTACGAAGAAAACGGCCGCTTCGAGGAAGCCCAAGACCACCGGAGGGATCGCGTGATGGATCAGACTCTGCAGAAAGCCCTCGACCAGCTCGACCAGGCGACAGCTGCCGTGCGGCTCGCGGTGCAGAACCTGGCGGCCGCGCCCGGCACCGAGGCGGCGGGTGACGCCGCTCACGCGCTGTCCGGCGGTGCCATCGATCCCTTCGTCTTTCGCTTCGCCATCTTTGTCCTGGCGATCTTCGTCGGCTACTACGTCGTGTGGTCCGTCACGCCGGCACTGCACACGCCGCTGATGGCGGTTACCAACGCCATTTCCTCGGTCATCGTCGTCGGCGCGCTGCTGGCCGTCGGCATCTCGGCCTCAGGGCTTGCCACCGGCTTCGGCTTCGTTGCGCTGATGCTGGTATCGGTCAACATCTTCGGCGGCTTCCTCGTCACCCAGCGCATGCTGGCCATGTACAAGAAGAAGGAAAAGTAGGCCGCTATGAACGCCAACTTCGCCTCCTTTCTCTATCTGGTCTCCGGCATCCTGTTCATCCTGGCATTGCGCGGCCTGTCGCATCCGACCACCAGTCGCCAGGGCAACATGTACGGCATGATCGGCATGGGCATCGCCATCGCCACGACGCTGTCGCTGGCGACCCCTTCGGCCGGGCGCTTCGGCCTCATAGTGCTCGGGCTGCTGATAGGCGGCTCGGCCGGTGCGGTCACGGCACGGCGCATTGCCATGACCTCGATGCCGCAGCTGGTCGCCGCCTTCCACTCGCTGGTCGGTCTTGCCGCGGTCATGGTGGCGGCCGCCGCCATCTATGCACCGGAAAGCTTCGGCATCGGCACCGTCGCCGATATTCATGCCCAGGCACTGATCGAGATGAGCCTCGGCGTTGCCATAGGTGCCATCACCTTCACCGGCTCGGTCATCGCCTTTTTGAAGCTCGACGGCCGCATGTCGGGCAAGCCGATCATGATCGGTGGCCGCCACTTCATCAACGCGGCCCTGGGCATTGCGCTGATCGTGCTGATCGTGCTGCTCGTCACCGCCGAGTCCAAGGTGGTGTTCTGGCTGATCGTTGCCGCCTCGCTGGTGCTGGGTGTGCTTCTCATCATCCCGATTGGTGGCGCCGATATGCCGGTGGTCGTGTCGATGCTGAATTCCTATTCGGGCTGGGCCGCGGCCGCTCTGGGCTTCACGCTCGGCAATCTGGCGCTGATCATCACCGGCGCGCTGGTCGGCTCGTCGGGCGCCATCCTGTCTTACATCATGTGCAAAGGCATGAACCGGAGCTTCATCTCGGTCATCCTCGGCGGCTTCGGCGGCGAGACATCAGCCATTGCCAATGACGGCATCGAGCGCACGGTCAAGCAGGGCTCGGCCGAGGATGCCGCCTATCTGATGATGAATGCGCAAAAGGTCATCATCGTGCCGGGCTACGGCATGGCCGTCGCCCAGGCGCAGCACGCGCTGCGCGAGATGGCCGACAAGCTCAAGGCCAACGGCGTCGACGTCAAATACGCCATCCACCCGGTTGCCGGCCGCATGCCCGGCCACATGAACGTGCTCTTGGCCGAAGCCAATGTGCCTTATGACGAAGTGTTCGAGCTGGAGGACATCAACTCTGAGTTCGCGCAGGCCGACGTCGCCTATGTCATCGGGGCCAATGACGTCACCAATCCCTCGGCTCGTGACGACAAGTCCTCACCTATCTACGGCATGCCAATCCTCGACGTCGACAAGGCGCGCACTTGCTTGTTCGTCAAGCGCTCGCTCGGCTCCGGCTATGCCGGCATCGACAACACGCTGTTCTACAAGGACGGCACCATGATGCTGCTCGGCGACGCCAAGAAGATGACCGAGGAGATCGTCAAAGCGATGGATCACTGAAACGGCGTCGCTGCCAACTCACTGCCGATCGTCGAATACAGCCCGGCTCCGCGCCGGGCTTTTTCTTGGCTGTTACCGGTTCTGAAGCTACGATGCCGACCCGTCGTCTTGCTAACGGCGTCATCGTGGAGGTGCTGGTGCCCGACCCTGGTTCTGCTGCATCGCCGGCCGCCGATCTGACCGCAGCAGAGAAGGCGCCACGCAAGCGCAGCCAGGCGGTAGTGGTCGTGCACGGCATGGGCGAGCAGCGGCCCATGGATACGTTAAGGGAGTTTGTCCAGGCCGTATGGAGCCACGATCCTGCCCGTGCACCGTTCTATGCCCATGTCCCCGATCCGCCCGACCCGATGGGTGCGAAGATCAACCAGAGCTGGATCACGCCCGACAGCCGGACCAATTCGCACGAACTCCGCCGGATCACCACGCCCTATGATGTCGATGGCCGCCGCACCGATTTCTATGAGCTTTACTGGGCCGACATCACCCAGGGCACGACCCGAAGCCGCCTTGCTGCCTGGGTGACGACCCTGCTCTGGCGCAAGCCGGCCGATATTCCGCGCGATGTGCTCAAACTCTATGTCGTCACGCTTTTGGCCACCATCGTCGTCCTTGGCGCGGCGCTGGCGCTCGCAACGTCGACCTGGCAAGGCTACATCTCCTGGACGACCGGTGTGCTTGTCACGGTTCTGGCGTCGTTCGTCATCTGGTCGGTGGACCAGTTTGGCTTGCCTTATTTCGGCGACGTTGCCGCCTATGTGCGGGCCGAAGCGGCAACGGTCGAGAAGCGGGCGCTGGTCCGCGAGCGTGGCCTCAAGCTGCTGAAGCGTCTCATGATGGACGATGCCTATGACCGCATCGTGCTGGTCTCGCACAGCCTCGGGTCGATCATCGCCTATGATCTGTTGCAGATATTGTGGGCCGATTTCAGGCCTAGAAAGTTGGAAGCCATTCGCGACAAAGCGAGGCTGAAGGCGATCCACGTCGTCGACAAGGCGACGCTGGCCGCCGATGCCTCCGGTTGGCCCGACAGCCTCGATGACCTCCCCGCATTCCGGCGCAGCCAATGGGAGCTCTACCGGCAGCTTCGCGTCGGCGACGCCGATCATCCGCTGCCGTGGAAGATCAGCGATTTCGTCACGCTCGGCAGTCCGCTGACCCACAGCGAGTTTCTGGTGACCTACAACCTCGCCGAATTCAGGCGCGGCATCGCCGAGCGCCTGTTTTCGGCATGCCCGCCGATCGCCGACAGGGCGGCGGGCGGGACCATGCTCTACCAGGAAGGGCGCAGCCATTCCGGCAAGCCGCAGCGGGCGGTGCATCATGGCGCGGTGTTTGCCGCGACGCGCTGGACCAATATTTTCGACAGGGGCAATGGCTGGCTGACCGGCGACCCGATTTCAGGGCGGATGACGGAAAATTTTGGTCCCGGCGTGGAAAACATCCAGGTCGAGCTGCGCGGCTCGGGCGGCCGCGTCTTCACGCACAGGCTCTACTGGTCGCTGACGGCGAGCGGCGTCGAGGTCAACGCGCCGGCCGGCGTACAACCGCGCTCGCACCTTGCCGTGCTGCGCGATGCGGTCGATCTCGGCCGCAAACTGGAAGCTGAGCTGTAGGCGGCGAGCAGCGCACGACAATGCCGCGGCGGCAGTTCAAAGCAAGGTCCCCTTCGGACGCAATCTTCCCGAAGCGGACCGAGTTCGCTTAGTCACCGATCAACGATTGGTCAGGAAAATCGCTTCCTCGTCGTCGCGCTGCCTGCCGCCAAGTGCTGCAGCCGCGCTGGCAATGAAGGCCCCGACGACCAGCGACA
>NZ_JAMYRZ010000030.1:0-86233 GCF_040321675.1 Mesorhizobium sp. M0296 | reverse complement strand
CTCGTTGAAACGATCGAGGCAACCGAATGCAACAACTACTTCGCAAACGCCGGCTACGCTTCCATCAAAACGTGAAAGGCTCTAGCCGTGATCGAGGCCTCTCAGGTAGGCGCAAAACATGTCGGCCATGGCGTTGGCGTAGACTTCAATCTCCTTGGGGGTTCGAGGCGTCTCCGAGAACTGCTTCCCCACCGTGCTGAGCGTCGTCATGACCAGGTCGCCGGCCAATTCGCGAGTCGCTTGCGCGGCGCTCGGCAACGCCTCCTGCATGAAGAGCTGGATGGTGCGGTCTCCGGACGCCCTCGCCGCCTGCGCCTCGGGCGCGTCGCGGTAAAGCGGGGCGGCGTCGTCGAGCGCCACACGCACCGCAGCCTCCTCACACTCCGAGCGGAGGAAGGCGTGGACCAGGTCGCGCAGCCGGTCAAGCGGCGGTTTCCTGATATCCTCGAGGATATCGCGCAGCAAACTGGTCGTCTGCCGCCATTCGTCGCTCTGGAGCCGGAACAGGATCGCCGCCTTGTTCGGAAAATACTGATACAGCGATCCGACGCTGACGCCGGCCTTCTCGGCCACGCGCGCCGTGGTGAAGCGCTGCGCGCCTTCCCTCGCCAAAACCTGAACAGCAGCCTGCAAAATCGCAGCGACGAGCTCCGCCGAGCGGGCCTGCTTCGGCTGTTTTCGCGAGGAAATCCGCGGACTTCGGTTGTCGCTCATTGAGAGCCGCGCCAATGCGATTAGTGAATGCGAATGATTAGTCGTATTTTGAATGTCGCACAAGAACGCATTCAATTCCGACTGGAGACCGATATGACCACACTGACGACAACGCCGCTCGCGCCCCTGCTGGACCGCCTGTTCGAGGAAGCCGCTGCGGCAACAAGCCCTGCAGTGGCGGAACTCTCCGCCGAGGAGCGGATGCGGCTGGTCCGAAGCAAGACCGAATACCTCGATTTCTATGGGCGGCTAAGGGATCTCTGGCTTCCCGTTTCGCGAGAGACCGGCACGCTGCTCTACATGCTGGCACGAGGCAGCGGCGCACGGACGATCGTCGAATTTGGAACCTCGTTCGGCATCTCGACCCTGCACCTTGCCGCAGCCTTGCGGGACAATGGCGGTGGCCGCCTGATCACCAGCGAGTTCGAGCCATCCAAGGTCGCGCGCGCGAGGAGTAATCTGACAGCAGGCGGTCTCATTGACATGGTGGAAATCCGCGAAGGAGACGCGCTGCAAACATTAAGCGTCGATCTTCCCGAAAGCGTCGACCTGCTTCTGCTCGACGGCGCCAAAGCGCTCTATCCCGAGATCTTGAGTCTGGTTGAAAGCCGCCTCAGACCGGGCGCCTTCGTCGTTGCCGACAACGCAGATCTTTGCCCCGAATACCTCGAGCGGGTGCGCTCGACCGGGAGTGGCTACATGTCCACGCCGTTCGGCGAGGATGTTGAACTGTCGATGCGGCTTGGCTGAAGCACTGCGTGACCTGCCGGAACGATCGTGCCCAAGATGGGCGGCGGCGGACAAAACTTTGCCCGGCATCGCCCATCAATCGCCTCGCTCTTGCCTTCAAACAGCCGTCACGAACCTCCTATAGTGTGGTTCGTGGCGGGATTCAGAAAGAAGGAGGCGAAACGATATGCAGCACGAACGCGAAATCGACGCCCTGCTCTCATCTGGCGAGGCTGGATCGATCATCGACCGGCTGATGGCGCTGCCGCACCCGAAACAAGGTGCGCTGAGTGCAAACGAATGGGATCGCGCGGTCGCCAGCCGCTTCGAGACCCATCTTGCGAGACAGATGCGCTCGCAGATCGACGGCAGCAGCGACCGCCAGGACGCTGCCTGATCTACCTTTGCCTATGGATGTCGTTATCCCAAAACCGCTACGCACGCTCGGGTCAAGCCCGTGGCCAGGCTTTGGGCGACATGCATTATCCCCGACGCAGCCTGACCGGCGCTTCGCCGAACGCTCTTGAAAACGCTCTGGAAAATGCCGCGGCGGACGAAAACCCCGTTCGCCCGGCAATGTCCGCCATGGCGATGCGCGTGTCGACCACCAGCCGGCGCGCGGCGCCGAGGCGCAGCCTGAGGTAATAAGCGCCGGGCGTTTCGCCGATCGACTTGCGAAAGATGCTTTCCAGCGTCCGTGCCGTCACCCCGGCGCGCTTTGCCACGGCGGCGATAGTGAGCGGCTGGTCGACATGCGCTTCCATCAGCCGGATGGCTTGCGCCAGCCTGGGATCGTAGCCGTCGAGACGGCCGAGCGAGACCAGCGGTTGCGCGTCCGTCGCGGCGCGCGCCTGGTCGTAGATGAAGACGCTCGCGACATCGAGCGCCACGGCCATGCCGAGTCGCGTGCGGATGAGGTGCAGCATCAGGTCGAAGGTCGGCGAGGCGCCGCCGGTGGTGAACACCGGGCCGTCGATGACGTAGCGGTCGGGCCGCACGTCGACGCCGGGAAAGGCCGACGAGAAATCCTCCATGTCCTCCCAGTGGGTGGTGGCGCTGCGCCCCTCCAGCAGACCGGCGCGGGCAACCAGCCAGGTGCCGGCCTCGACGCCGCCGCAGGCGCGTGCCGCGCGCGCCGCCCGGCGCAGTCCGGACAGCAGGGCCGATGTGGCGTAGTTCTGCGTGCCGAAGCCGGCGACGACGACCAGCATATCGGTTGTGTCAGCCGCATCGAAGCGGCCGCTGACCGCCACCGGCAGGCCGCATGTGGTGACCGGCGCCTCGCCTGTCACCGAGACCAGCCTGAAATCGAACAGCGTCTCACCGGCAATGCGGTTGGCGGCGCGCAACGGGTCGACGGCCGACGCGACGCACATGATCGACGAGCCGGAGAATACCAGCAGCGTTACCTTGAGCGGCAAACGCTCGGCCCGAAAGATCGTCGGTTTTTCGTTTTTGGTCACACGATCTTCGTAAAACGCAAAACAGTTTCCGGCAAGTCAGGCATTCTTGCCCTACGTTCTATTGGGAGAGAGTCCGATGCCGTTAGCGATGAACCGTGAGGTTTTCATTACCTGTGCCGTGACCGGGTCCGGCGGTTCGCAGGACCGCAGCCCGCATGTGCCGCGCTCGCCCAGAGAGATCGCCGATTCGGCCATCGAGGCGGCAAAGGCAGGTGCTGCAATCGTGCACTGCCATGTGCGCGATCCCGAGACCGGCAAGCCTAGGCGCAACGTGCATCTCTATCGCGAAGTAACCGAGCGCATCCGCGCGGCAGACGTCGACGTGGTGCTGAACCTGACCGCCGGCATGGGGGGTGACATGGTATTCGGCCCGCCGGAGAAGCCGCTGCCGCTGAACGAAAAAGGCACGGACATGGGCGGTGCCAGCAACCGCATGGAGCACGTCCGCCAGTGCCTGCCGGAAATCTGCACGCTCGACTGCGGCACGATGAATTTCGCCGAGGCCGACTATGTCATGACCAATACGCCCGGAATGCTGCGTGCCATGGGCGGCATGATGACGGCGCTCGGCGTCAAGCCGGAGATCGAGGCCTTCGACACCGGGCATCTGTGGTTCGCCAAGCAATTGGTCGAGGAAGAAGTGCTGAAGCCGGACGCGCTGGTGCAATTGTGCATGGGCGTGCCGTGGGGCGCGCCGGACGACCTCAACACCTTCATGGCCATGGTCAACAATGTACCGTCGACCTGGAACTGGTCGGCCTTTGCCATTGGCCGCAACCAGATGGCCTATGTCGCGGCCGCGGTGCTGGCCGGCGGCAATGTCCGCGTCGGACTGGAGGATAATCTCTGGCTCGACAAGGGCGTGCTGGCGACCAATGCGCAGCTGGTCGAGCGGGCGGTCAGCATCGTGTCGAATATGGGCGCCAGGGTCATCGGCCCGGACGAAGTCCGCAAGAAGCTGAACCTGACGAAGCGCGCACCGCTTTGAAAAGCCGGTAGCCGGTTGGGAGGAGCCGCCGATGAAGACCGTGAAATTCACCGCCATGAAGGACGGCGACCGCGAGGATTACGCCTTCCTCACCGAGCACGAGATCGACTACGCGGCAAAGACCGGCGAGCGGCTGCTCGACGCGCTCGTCCAGCTCGATGCGGGCCTCTCGGGCTACAAGATCACCCGGCTCGGCCATTCGCTGCAAGCGGCAACGCGGGCCTGGCGCGACGGCGCCGACACCGACTGGATTGCCTGCGCCTTGCTGCACGATATCGGCGACATCTACGCGCCCTATAACCACGACGAGTATGCGGCGTCGATCCTGAAGCCTTTTGTGCGCGAGCAATGCACCTGGGTGGTGGAGAAGCACGGCGATTTCCAGCGCGTCTATTACGCCCACCACCTCGGCGGCAATCCGCACGCCCGCGACCGTTTCGCCGGGCACATCTACTTCGACGATTGCGATGAGTTTTGCGAACGCTGGGATCAGTCGAGCTTCGATCCGGATTACGAGACATTGCCGATCGATTTCTTCCAGCCCTTCGTGCTCGAAGTGTTCGCGCGCAAGGCCTGTGACGCGTCCGTGATCCGTGCCGGCGAACGCGTCGCCCTCACCGACCCCGCAACAGCCCGCACAAGAACCGGAGCTTCCGCATGAGCATCATCAACAAGGCGGCCGCCATCGGCGGCGGCGTCATCGGCGCCGGCTGGGTGGCGCGGCTGCTGCTCAACGGCATCGACGTGTCGATCTTCGATCCCGATCCCGAGGCGTCACGCAAGGTCGGCGAGGTGATGAAGGGCGCGCGACGCGCCTACAAGCAGATGCTGCCCGGCGGCCTGCCGAAGGAGGGCAAGCTTACCTTCGCCAAGACGATCGCCGAGGCGGTGGCAGACGCCGACTTCATCCAGGAAAGCGTGCCGGAGCGGCTCGACCTGAAGCACCGCGTGCTGGCCGAGATCGACCTTTATGCGCCGGCCAACGCCATTGTCGGATCCTCCACCTCCGGCATCAAGCCGACCGACATGCAGGTGGCGATGAAGAAGCACCCGGAGCGGCTGGTCGTCGGCCATCCGTTCAACCCCGTCTATCTGCTGCCGCTGGTCGAAATCGTCGGCGGCGAACAGACCTTTCCCGAGGCGATCGAAGTCGCCAAGGAGATGTATGCCTCGATCGGCATGAAGCCGGTGGTGATCCGCAAGGAGATCGAAGCGTTCGTCGGCGACCGGCTGCTCGAAGCGGCCTGGCGCGAGGCGCTGTGGCTGGTCAAGGACGGCATCTGCACGGTCGAGGAGCTCGACGACATCATGCGCTACGGCTTCGGCCTGCGCTGGGCGCAGATGGGCATGTTCCAGGTCTATCGCGTCGCCGGCGGCGAGGCCGGCATGCGCCACTTCATGGCGCAGTTCGGCCCGTGCCTGAAATGGCCGTGGACCAAGCTGATGGACGTGCCGGAGTTCAACGACGAGCTGGTCGAGCTGATCGCGACCCAGTCGGACGACCAGGCGCACGGTCTGTCGATCCGCGATCTCGAAAAGATCCGCGACGACAATCTGGTCGCCATCATGGAGGCACTGTCGAAGCAGAACAAAGGCAAAGGCTGGGGTGCCGGCGCCCTGCATAAGGACTACACCAGGCAGTTGGCCAAGCTTGCGGCGAAGAAGCCCACCGCCTCCAAGGCGGCCGAAAAGGCCAAGGCTGAAAAGCCGAAGAAAAGGAAGAAAGGCTGAGACCATGGATTTTGGTCTTTCGGAGGAGCAGAAGCTCATCGTCGAGACGACGCGGGCCTTCGTCGAGAACGAGCTTTACCCGCATGAGCGCGAAGTGGAGCGTACCGGCGTGCTGCGCCGCGAGCTGATCGAGGAGATCAAGGCCAAGGCGATCGAAGCCGGCCTCTATGCCGCCAACATGCCGGCCGATGTCGGCGGCGCCGGGCTCGATACGGTGACCTGGCTGCTCTATGAAAAGGAACTCGGCCGCGCCAATTACGCGCTGCATTGGACCTGCGTGGCGCGGCCTTCGAACATCCTTCTCGCCGGCACGCCGGAGCAGCGCGAAAAATATCTGTTTCCCTGCATTCGCGGCGAGAAATGGGATTGCCTGGCAATGACCGAGCCGGGCGCCGGCTCCGATCTGCGCGGCATGAAGGCAACCGCCGTGCAAGACGGCGACGACTGGGTGCTGAACGGCACCAAGCATTTCATCAGCCACGCGGACCTCGCCGATTTCGCCATCGTCTTCATGGCCTCGGGTGAGGAAGAGTCTTCGCGTGGAAAACGCAAGAAGATCACCGCCTTTTTCGTCGACAAGGGCACTAAGGGTTTCACCGTGCGCGACGGCTACCGCAACGTCTCGCATCGCGGCTACACCAACGCCATTCTCGAATTCGATGATTGCCGGCTGCCGGCGAGCCAGGTACTCGGCGAGGTCCACAAAGGCTTCGATGTCGCCAATTCCTGGCTCGGCGCAACGCGCCTGCAGGTCGGCGCCACCTGCCTCGGCCGCGCCGAGCGGGCGCTTGGCCACGCCGTCGAATACGCCGCGCAGCGCCAGCAATTCGGCCAGCCGATCGGCAAGTTCCAGGGCGTGTCGTTCAAGCTCGCCGACATGGCGACCGAGCTGAAGGCCGCCGACCTGATGGTGTTCGAAGCCGGCTGGAAGTACGATCAGGGTACCGTCACCGACCAGGACATGGCCATGGCCAAGCTGAAGGCCACCGAGATGCTTGCCTTCGTCGCCGACGAGGCGATCCAGATCCATGGCGGCATGGGGCTGATGGACGATTTGCCGCTCGAGCGCATCTGGCGCGACGCCCGCGTCGAGCGCATCTGGGAAGGCACTTCGGAAATCCAGCGCCACATCATCTCCCGGGCGCTGCTGCGCCCGTTCGGGGGCTAGAGCATGATCCCAAAAAGTGGAAACCGGTTTTTGGAAAAGATCATGCTCCAACAAAAAGATGACGATGCACAAACTTGAACGTCTTTTGCGCCCACGAACGATCGCGGTCTTCGGTGGCGCGCAGGCTGCCGCCGTGGTCGCGCAATCGATCAAGATGGGCTTTGCCGGCGAGATCTGGCCGGTGCATCCGAACAAGGCCGAGGTCGCCGGCCGCAAGGCCTATCGCTCGGTGGCCGAATTGCCCGGTGCGCCGGATGCCGCTTTCGTCGGCGTCAACCGGCACTTGACCATCGAAGTGGTCAAGGCACTGGCCGAGCGCGGCGCGGGCGGTGCGGTCTGCTTCGCCGCCGGCTTCCTCGAAACCGAGGCCTATGACGAGGACGGCGAGCGGCTGCAGGCCGAGCTGGTCGCGGCGGCGGGCCAAATGCCAATCATCGGGCCGAACTGCTACGGGCTCATCAACTATGCCGACGGCGCGCTTTTGTGGCCCGACCAGCATGGCGGCATCAGGCTGCCAGAAGGCGGTCGCGGCGTTGCCATCATCACCCAGTCGTCGAACATCGCCATCAATATGACGATGCAGAAGCGCGGCCTGCCGATCGCCTTTCTGATGACCGCCGGCAACCAGGCGCAGACCGGGCTTTCCGAAATGGCGCTCGGCCTGATCGAGGACGACCGTGTCACCGCGCTCGGCTTGCATATCGAGGCTTTCGATTCGGTAGCCGGCTTCGAAAGGCTGGCGGCACGGGCGCGCGAGCTGAAAAAGCCTGTCATCGCCATGAAGGTCGGCCGCTCCGAGCAGGCGCGGCAGGCGACCGTTTCCCACACCGCGTCGCTGGCCGGCTCGGACGCAGCGTCCGGCGCCTTCCTGAAGCGGCTCGGCATCGCCCGCATCGATTCGATCCCGGCTTTCATCGAGGCGCTCAAGCTGCTGCACGTCACCGGCCCCCTGCCCGGCTACCGGCTGTCGTCGATGAGCTGTTCGGGCGGCGAGGCGTCGGTGATGGCCGACAGCGCCGAAGGCCGCTGGGTGACGTTTCCGCCACTCACCCCCGAGCACCGCGCGCATGTCAAATCGACGCTCGGGCCGCTGGTCGCGGTGGCCAACCCGCTCGACTACCACACCTTCATCTGGAACAACGAGCCGGCGATGACCGCCACCTTCACCGCGATGGTGTCGGGCGGCTTCGACCTCAACATGCTGGTGCTCGATTTCCCGCGCCCCGACCGCTGCTCGGACACCGACTGGTGGGCGACGCTGCGCGCCTTCGAAGTGGCGCTGAAGACCAACAGCGCGCAAGGCGCGATCGTCTCCTCGCTGCCGGAGAACCTGCCCGAGGAATACACTGCCGGCCTGATGGCGCGGGGCATGGTGCCGCTGTTCGGCATCTCCGAAGCCATGGACGCCGCCCAGGCGGCGGCCTTCATCGGCTGGGCCTGGCGCGAGCCGCAGGCGCAGCCGATCGACACTTCGGCGTCCGGCGCGCCGGCCGGCGACCATGTCACGCCGGACGAGGCCGAGGCGAAGGCGCGGCTCATCGAGGCCGGGCTCCCCGTGCCGAAGGGCGAGCGCGCCGGCAACGCGGTCGAAGCTGTCATCTCCTCGATGGCGCTCGGCTTCCCGGTGGCGCTGAAGGCCCTTGGCGTCATCCACAAGTCCGAGCTCGACGCGGTCCGGCTCAATTTGAGGGATGCCGAATCGGTCAGCACCGCCGCCCACGATCTCGGCCCGCTCGGCACGGGCCTTTATGTCGAGCGCATGGTGCGCGACGGCGTCGCTGAGCTGCTCGTCGGCTTCACCCGCGACCCGATGTTCGGCGCAGTGATGACGCTCGGCACCGGCGGCGTGCTGGTCGAGCTGTTGCGCGACAGCGTCACGCTGATGCTGCCGGCGACCCGCGACGATATCGAGGCCGCTTTGCGCGGGCTGAAACTGTTCCCGCTGCTCGACGGCTATCGCGGTCGGCCGAAGGCCGATGTTGCAGCGGCAATCGATGCGATATCGGGCATTGCCGCTTTCGTGCAGCAAAACGCCGGCGAGATCGAGGAACTCGACATCAATCCGCTGATCGTCTGCACCGAAGGCAAGGGCGCCTGGATCGCCGATGCGCTGCTGGTGCTTGGAGAGAACAAAAATGTCTGACGTCATCACCACCCGCCGCGAGGGCACTATCCTCGAAGTCACGCTCGACCGGCCCAAGGCCAATGCCATCGACCTGAAGACGTCGCGGCTGATGGGCGAGACTTTCAAGGCGTTTCGCGACGATCCCGACTTGCGCGTCGCCATCGTCAAGACCGCCGGTGACAAGTTCTTCTGCGCCGGCTGGGACCTGAAGGCAGCGGCCGGCGGCGACGCGGTCGACGGCGACTACGGCGTCGGCGGCTTCGGCGGGCTGCAGGAACTGCGCGACCTCAACAAGCCGGTGATCGCCTGCGTCAACGGCATGGCGGTCGGCGGCGGCTTCGAACTGGCGCTATCCTGCGACCTCATCTATGCGTCGGACCACTCCTCCTTCGCGCTGCCCGAAATCCGCGCCGGCACGCTGGCCGATGCGGCGACGATCAAGCTGCCGAAGCGCATCCCCTACCATGTCGCCATGGACCTTCTGCTCACCGGCCGCTGGATGGATGTCGCCGAGGCGCATCGATGGGGCCTAGTCAACGAGGTGCTGCCCAAGGAAAGACTGGAGGACCGGGTCTGGGAGATCGCGCGGCTGCTCGCCAGCGGCCCGCCGCTGGTCTTCGCCGCGATCAAGGAGACGGCCCGGGTCGCAGAATCGCTGACTTTCCAGGACGCCATGAACCGGGTGACGCGCCGGCAACTGTCGACGGTTGACGCACTCTACGGCTCGGAGGACAATCTCGAGGGCTTTCGCGCCTTTGCCGAAAAGCGCGATCCGGTGTGGAAGGGGAAGTAGTGGTATTGCAGGAATGATGGCGCTCACCCCCCTCTGTCCTGCCGGACATCTTCCCCTCAATGGGGGAGATTGGATGTCATCATCGCTTTCGCCAATTGTCGACGCCGGAGAAAAGGCGGTTTCGCCGAAGCTGCCGATCTCCCCACTTGAGGGGGAGATGCCAAGTGGTGGCAAAGAGGGCAGGCCAGAGGGGGGTGTTCAGGCGGATTCATTGCGATCCATTCAGCGCCCATGACCGACTACAAAACCCTCATCGACGCCGAGACCTGGGCCTTCATCGAGCGGACCAACTCCTATTATCCGCCCGATACGATCGACTACACCATCGCCGAGCAGCGCCAGATCTATAACCGGATGTGCCGCGAGTTCTTTGCCGGCTATCCCCAAGGCGTCACAGCGGAAACCACCGCCATTGCCACACCCTGGCACATCCCGATCCGCGTCTACCGCGCCCCGGCGCCGGAAGCTTCGGCGATGGTGCTTTATTTCCATGGCGGCGGTTTTATCCTCGGCGGGCTCGACAGCCATGACGACCTCTGCGCCGAGCTTTGCGGCCGCACCGGCTATGACGTGGTTTCGGTCGACTACCGGCTGGCACCGGAACACCTTCATCCGGCCGCCTTCGACGATGCCATCAGCGCCTTTGAATGGGCGGCGGCGACTGACGAGCGTCCTGTCCTGCTCTGCGGCGACAGTGCCGGCGGCAATCTCGCCGCCGCTGTCAGTCACGCAACGCGCGGCCATGCGCGCAAGCCGATCGGCCAGATTCTGGTCTATCCCGGCCTTGGCGGCGACAGCTCCGCCGGTTCCTACGTCACCCACGCGGAAGCGCCGATGCTTACCGCGCGCGACCTCGTTTTCTACAGGGACATCAGGACCGGTGGCGAGGATCGCACCGGCGATCTCACTCTGTGGCCGCTCGCCGACGCCGAGTTCGCCAATCTGCCGCCCACCGTCGTGATCACTGCTGAATGCGACCCGCTGTCGTCGGACGGCGAAGCCTATCGCGACCGCATCGTTGCCGCGGGCGGGCGCGCCTGGTGGCTCGAGGAGCCGGGGCTGGTGCATGGCTATTTGCGCGCCAGGCACACGGCCGGCCGCGCCCGCTCGAGCTTTACCCGGATTGTCGATGCAGTAGCGGTTTTGGGAAGGGGCGAGTGGATCTGGTGAGGGATGTCTTCCCGACCAGAACGGGCCTTTGTCGGCCGGTATAGCTCTATTTGCGGCGGCGTCGCCGGCCGGAAACCTGCTTCAGCCAAGGTCCTAAATGAAAGCCGCTCATCAGCAGGTACATCGGGACCATGCCGCCCAGCGGTGACGCCTCTTGCCCGGTCGAGCACATCATGTCCGGCGCTCCGCCGAGAAGCGTCAGCAGCGCCATGGTTGCGAAGGTCGGCGCGGCCGCTAAGGACAGCCAGTCGGCTGCGCCAAGGGCGGCCGGGCTTGCGTTCTCGTCCTGGATCGCGTTGCCGGCGGATCCGTCTGCATGAATCTCGCTCATGTTTTTGTCCTGGGTAGTGAGCGGGATGCATTCGAATTGAACCGTGCATCCCGCTCCATCCATTTGCCCTAGCCGCATTTCCGCGACGCCAAAGACGTTCTATTCGGTGCGGTTCCGGAACGCGGCCTCTCCGGCGTCCGACACCTCGACCCACTTTTTGTCGGGAACGGCTTCGGCGCCGTAATTGTCGTGCCAGTTCCACCACTTGTACGTCGGCGTCTGCGGATAGCCCTCGGGCGAATCCTCCCAAACCTCCTGGCGGCCGAGCGGCGACAGGTCGAGATAGCTCCATACGGTCCCCATCGCCTCGTCGCCGCGGTTGTTGATGAAGTAGGTGCGGAACACGCGATCACCGTCGCGGATGAACACGTTATGGCCGTGCCACTCGTCAACGCCGAAATCGGCATCGAAGCTGTCGGTGATGGTGTACCAGGGCATCTTCCAGTCCATCCGCGCCTTCAGCCGCGCAATGTCGGCCTGCGGTGCGCGCGAGGCGTAGGCAAGCGTGGTGTCGCGGGCGTTCAGATGGGCGAGGTTGCCGACCTGGTCCGCCCCCAGCGAGCAGCCGCGGCAAGCGTGGTCGGGCCAGCCGAATACGCCGGGCTCGAAGAAGGCGCGGTAGACGATCAGTTGACGGCGGCCCTCGAACAGGTCGAGCAGGCTCACCTTTCCGTCAGGCCCTTCGAACGTATATGTCTTCTCCACCGCCATCCACGGCATCCGCCGACGCTCGGCGGCCAGTGCGTCGCGAGCCCGGGTCACGGTCTTCTCCTTCACGAGCAACTGCTGGCGCGCGGCCTCCCACGCGTCAGGCGAAACGACCGGTGGTGTCTTCATCGCGAGCCGCGTCGTCTGCTCGCCTGTGCCATTCTGATGTGCCGTCATTGTGCATCTCCCTTGCTGGTTTGTCGCCGCACCGGCGCGACGGGTCGGGTCGTGAGCCAGGATAGGGGCGATAGCGGATTGGCGAGAGTGACAAGTGTGACGCGATTCCGACGGGTTCGCTGATCACGGCCAATTTCGCCGCCCGCGACGCCTCTGCTCATTCGTGCCCAGACTGCTGAATTGGCCGTGCGCCGGCCAGGTAGCGATCATTGTCAAACGCTTCGGCTTGGTTGCTGTCCGGACTCCACAGCTGCCGGTGGGTTCGTGTGAGATCGCCGAGGTAGACATGCAGCGCACCCGATCGCGCACCGCCCGTATTCGCAACCGCATGAACGGTATTTGACGCCATGTGCACCACGGCAGGCGCTGCGATGTCCTGCCTTTCGGGAACATCGAGTTCGCTGCCGGCAACGGGATAGATGAAGTTCGTCTCGCTGCCCTTGTAGATGCCGATCAAGGCATCCATCAGGTGGTTGTGAGGCGGGTACTGCAGGCCGGGCGACAGAGTGATGTGATAGATCGTCAGGTTCGGACTCGCATGCAGAAGCACCTCGTCGTCGTCTTCTTCGTGAGCGAGTGTTCCCGATGCGTGAAAGCGGTTGGTATAGTCGCCCAGGACCGTCCTTACCGCTTCGAGGGGATCTGGCCCCTTCGCGGCATTGACGATATCATCGGCAACGGCGTAGAGAGGCGAGTTGGCGGGTAAAGGCATATCAGTTATCCTCCCTGAGATGCTCAGATCATCAAATCTGAGATGCTCACGCTAGCGAATGCTGATGCCAGCGTCAACGGGACAGCCAGACGGACAGAATATGAAAACGACGAAGTTGACCGGCGAACCGGCAAGGCCGGCCACGGTCGAGGCGACAGCACTGTCGGCCGCCGACGTCCTTCGCAGGGAACAGGCATATGAGCAGCTGAGGAACGACATCATTGCCTGCGTGCTGCGCCCCGGTGAAGCGCTGACGGAGAAGCAGATCGGTGACCGGTACCAGATCAAAAAGGCGACCATCCGCGCGGCGCTGGCCCGACTGATGCAGGAAGGGCTGGTCAGGAGCGAACCGCGCCGCGGCTACGTCGTTGCTACGCTCAGCCTGCGGGATGTCAACGAGATCTTCGATGTCCGCAGCTTGATCGAGCCGGAAGTGTTCAGGGTGGCGGCATCGAACATGACCGAGCGCGGGCTCGACGATGTCAGGCTGGCAGCGCAAAAAGTGCTGAAGCCGGAGACGCTACGCAGCCACGTCGCCTTCCTTGCGGCCGACCGTGCCTTTCGTCTGGCCCTTGCGGAGCTCTCGGGAAATTTGCGACTGGCGCATCTCCTGGACCAGATACTCGACCAGTCGGCGCGGGTTCTCCACCTCGGCTTCAAGTCCCGCGACTTCACCCAGTTGATCATCGCCCAGCAAAAGGAGCTGGTCCTTGCCTGCGAGGCAGGCGAGGTTTCCGCCATCGTCAAACTTGCCCGTTCGCAGTGCCTGTCTCTCAAGAAGCAGGTGCTCGAGGCTTTGCTTGCCGGTTCCAAGCTTCAAGACGTCAATTTGCAGCCCTTCGCCTAGAGCCGGTTCCGGTTCTCCTGGAACCGGTAACCCGCTCTAACTATCTGTTTTGCCGCATTTATGCGGACGCCAAATGATTCCATTTGGCTGCAAAATGCTCTAAGGGAAGTTGGCCACTCGGTGCGACCCGCCACCTTGGCGCAACGACTGTCCCCGGCCTTGTTTTATGCCACAATCCGCGCGGCCGCCCGTCCGGCACTGCGGCCGGAAAAGATGCAGCCGCCAAGAAACGTGCCTTCGAGCGCTGCATAGCCGTGCATGCCGCCGCCGCCGAAACCGGCGGCTTCGCCCGCCGCGTACAGCCCCTCGACTGGTTGGCCGCCGACGCCCAGTACGCGGCTGTCGAGGTCAGTCTCCAGCCCACCGAGCGTCTTGCGGGTCAGGATTCTGAGCCTGACGGCAATCAGCGGGCCACTGGCGGGATCGAGCAGCTTGTGCGGTCTTGCGGTGCGGATCAGCCGGTCGCCGAGATAGGCTCGCGCGCCGCGCAACGCAGTAATCTGCATGTCCTTGGAGAACGGATTGTCGAGCTGCCGGTCGCGGGCGCGGATTTCGCGCTCAACCTGCGCCAGTTCGAGCAGCGGCTCGCCGCCGGCCGCTGCGTTCATGCGCGCGACCAGCGCCGGCAAATCAGGCTCGACGATGAAATCCTCGCCCTTCTCCATGAACGCCTTGACCGGCGCGGCTACGCCGCTGGTGGCGCGGCCGAGCACCTGGCGCCAGCTCTTCCCCGTCAGATCGGGGTTCTGCTCGGAGCCCGACAGCGCGAACTCCTTCTGGATGATCTTTTTGGTCAGGATGAACCAGGAATGATCGAAGCCGGTGCTCATGATGTGGCTGAGCGTGGCCAACGTGTCGAAGCCGGGATAGAGCGGGACCGGCAGGCGCTTGCCGCGCGCATCGAGCCACAGCGATGACGGGCCGGGCAGGATGCGGATCGCATGATCGGTCCAGATCGGTGCCCAGTTCCTGACGCCCTCGACATAGTGCCACATGCGGTCGCGGTTGATCAGCCGGCCGCCGGCGGCTTCGGCGATCGCCAGCATGCGGCCGCCGACATGATCGGGAACGCCAGTGATCATGCGTTTCGGCGGCGCGCCCATCCGCTTCGGCCAATTCTCCCGGACCAGCTGGTGATTGGCGCCGATGCCGCCGGAGGCGACGATGACGGCCTGCGCCTTCAGCTCGAAATCGCCGGTGATCTCGCGCGAGCTCTTGCGGCCGCGCTCGGCATCGCTCGCCGCCAATAGGTCGCCGCGCACGCCGTCGACGACGCCGCCCGTCCGCGTCAATTCGTTTACCCGGTGACGGAATTTGAAGCGGATCAGCCCGCGTTTCTCGGCCTCGCGCACGCGCTGCACGAACGGCTCGAGCACGCCAGGGCCGGTGCCCCAGGTAATGTGGAAGCGCGGCACCGAATTGCCGTGGCCGACGGCATTGCCGCCGCCGCGCTCGGCCCAGCCGACCACCGGAAAAAATTTCAGGCCGCGCTGCATGAGCCAGGAGCGCTTCTCGCCGGCGGCGAAGCCGAGATAGGCCTCGGCCCAGCGGCGCGGCCAGAGATCTTCCGTGCGGTCAAAGGCTGCGGTGCCCAGCCAATCCTCGAGCGCCAGCTCATACGAATCGCGGATGCGCATGCGCCGTTGTTCGGGCGAATCGACAAGGAAGATGCCGCCGAGCGACCAGAATGCCTGGCCGCCAAGCGACTGTTCCGGCTCCTGCTCGAGGATGATGGTCTTCTTGCCGGCCGCAGACAGTTCGGCCGCCGCGACAAGGCCGGCAAGACCGGCGCCGACAATGATCACATCCGCATCGTCGGACATCTATTTGGCCATGATCTTGTACAAAAACCGGTCCAGTTGTGGGATCACGGCCTGCCTAGACTGCCTCCCAGCCTTCCTTCTCGCCGGCGCGGAAGATGGCATCGATGACCTTCTGGTTGAGCACCGATTCTTCCAGGGTGAAGACGCGGTCCTTGCCGCCCTGCGCAGCCCGCGCGAAGGCCTCGACTTCCAGCCGGTATTGCTGCGTGCCGGGAAAGCGGAACACCTGCGCCTCGCTGTGGTTCTGGTTGTGCAGTTCGACGCGATGATGGTCGTAGAGTCCGGCGTTGAACGGTGAGAACACCTCGATGAAGCCCTTCTCGCCGTGGAAGATCATCACCTGGCGTGCCGCCATCTGCGTCGACAGGTAAAACGACAGCTCGAAGTCGCCGAAATCGGCGCGGATCGAGGAATAGATGTCGGTGCCGAACGTCTTGTCGCGCTCGATCGTCGCCTGGACGCGCAGCGGCTCCTTGCCGGTCGAAAAGCGTGTCGACACTGTCGGGTAGACACCGATGTCGGGCAGCGCGCCGCCGCCGAGATCGAGCTTGTTGCGCATGTTGTTGGGGTCGACATTGTAATAGGAGAACGCGCCCTGGACATGGCGCAGCCGGCCGATGGCGCCGTTGGCGATGAGGTCGCGCACCTTGATCCATTGCGGATGGTAGACGACCATGAAGGCTTCGCACACCAGCACCTTCCTGGCATCGCGCAGCTTGATCAGCGGCGGAATGTCCCTGGCATCGAGCGCCAGCGGTTTTTCGACCAGAACATGCTTGCCGGCCTCGATCGCCTTGGCCGTCCATTCGACATGCTGCGAGGTCGGCAGCGGAATGTAGACGCCGTCGATGTCGCTGGAGGCGAGCAGCTCCTCATAGGAGCCGAACGCGTGGCGCGCACCGAAGCGTTCGCCCAGCGCCCGCGCTTTCGACAGATCGCGGCTGGCAATCGCGGACAGCACGCCGTTCTCCGCCTCGACGATTGCCGGCAAAAGCTGCTCGCGGCCGATCTTGGCCGTCGACAAAACACCCCATCGGAACATCAGGTTTCTCCTCTCGATTGCAGGCCTGGAGGTTTGCCCTAATTCAGGAGAAAAGCCAATGCGGGAGCATGGTTCCTCGCCCCACGAAGTGGGGAGAGGTGGCCCGGCGAAGCCGGGACGGAGAGGGGTCTTCGTGACGGGCTGGAATTCGCTGTTTAAGGGCGGCGCCTGATAGGCTTCGTATTATGGCCCGTCTCGCGCTCAGTCCCTTTTAGGAGTCTGACTTCGCGACCGTCGTCCCCCTCTCCGTCCCGGCTTCGCCGGGCCACCTCTCCCCCCGCACCGCGCCGCTCCGCGGGGGCGAGGAACCCAGGTCCTGCAGCGACGGTGAAATCGCAGGAAGAACCGCTCAACCCCTTCTACCCGTCAGCGTCATGTCGAAATCGACGACGTTGGAGTAAATCGGCGTGCCGACATCCATGCCGTAGCGCGACCGCAGCACCTTGCCGGTGACATGGAATTTTATCGCGCCCGCCCTGAGGCCGCCGAGCTCGGCCGTGAATTTTTCCTGAAAGGTCTTGCCGCGCGCCGTCAGCCGGCCGGTGACAAGGGCTGACGTGTCGCCGGTCCGTTTGACGCTGGTCGAACGGAACTGGATCTCCGGATTGTCGGCCGCGTCGAAGACTGCGTCCGAGCGGAGAAAGGCATCGATGCGGCTTTGGCCGGTACCGACGCTTTCGGGGAAGATGGTGAAATTGACCTGGGACCGGCCGACATCGCTGTTGTCGATAAGGATACTGCCCTTGAAGCGGGAGAAAGCACCGTCGAGCCCGCCGCCGCCGAGCTTGCCGATGGAGAAATGGATGCTGGAACTCCCCGGGCTGATGGTGTAGCTGCCGGCCGCGTCGCCGAGGGCAACGGCGGCGAAAACAGGCATGGCAAAACAAGCGGCGGCTGCCGCAAATCCGAAGATGCGCGCGTACATGGAAATGGTCCTCTTGGCAGGCAACGCTTTCTTGCGTCCTCGCCCCATCAACGAATGAGCCGTCCGCTCTATTCCCTGTCGTGATGTGACGAAGCCGTGATCATGCGCGTCAGCACGGTATCCCTCAGCCAGAAATGATGGCGCAGCGCTGCGGCGAGATGCAAAGCGACAAGTCCGATGCCGGCATAGGCGAGATACCAGTGCGTCGCTGCCCAGAAGCTTTCTGCCGTGTCCGATTCACCGATCGGCAGATTGGGCATGACGAACAGATTGAACGGCACGCTCGGGATCTCCAGCACCGAGACCGAGACCAGCGCCCAGCCGGACAACGGCAGAGCGAGCTGAAACGCATAAAGCGCGAGATGGACCAGCGGCGCCATCCGGCGCTCGAACGGGCCGACCGAGCGCGGCAGCGGCGGGGCCGGTCTGCCTAGGCGCCAGGCGATGCGCAGGATGACCAGTCCAAGCAGCAGGAAGCCGAAGGATTTATGCAGCTGGATCAGCTCGAAGGTGGTGCGCTGGCTGGACAGCCGCACCATGACGAAGCCGAGCACGAACTGGCCGACAAAGAGCGCCGCGATCAGCCAGTGAAGGATGATCGCCGTCCAGCCGTAGCCGGCAGTCTGGTTTTTGGGCAGTGCTGACATGGTCGGTGAACGAATGCCAGGTCGGCTTTCTTCCACCTCTCCCTTGTGGGGAGGGTTGGCTTACTCGCCGACCTTGAAAAAATCGACAAAGGCTCTGAGCGCCGGCCGCATCTGGCGGCGGCTGGGGTAATAGACGAAGAAGCCGTCGAAGCGCGGGCACCAGTCCTCCAGCACGCGAACGAGCTTGCCGGCGGCGAGCGCGTCGCGGACATAATCCTCGAACACGAAGGCGAGCCCGGCGCCGTCGACTGCGGCGTTGGCAATCAGATGGTCCTCGTCGAGGATCAGCGGCCCCTGCACCGCTATCTCGATCTCCTCGCCGTTTTGCTCGAATTCCCAGCGGTAGAGAATGCCGCTGGAGAAGCGGAAGCGGATGCAGCGGTGAGCGGCGAGATCGCGCGGATGCTGCGGTTTTGGCATGGTCTCGAAGTAGGCTGGCGCGCCGACCACGGCGCCGCGAAGGTCTGGTCCGATGCGCACCGCGATCATGTCGCGCTGCAGGCTCTCGCCCAGTCGCACACCGCCATCGAAGCCGCCCTCGACGACGTCGGTGAAGCGGTCCTCGATGACGATCTCCAGCACGATGTCGGGATAGGCAGCCGCAAAGGCGCTGAGCCTCGGCGTCAGCGCCAGATGGGCCGCGGTGCGCGGCACGGTCAGCCTGAGATTGCCCGCCGGCCGGTGGCGCGCCTCGATCGCCGATTCCAGCGCCAGGTCGATTTCCGACAGCGCCGGCCTGAGGCGCTCAAGCAGTTGCGCGCCCTCCTCGGTCGGAGCAACGCTGCGCGTGCTGCGTGCCAGAAGGCGCACGCCGAGGCGCGCTTCGAGGCTGGACACCGCGTGGCTGACCGCCGACGGCGCGATTGCCAGTTCCTTGGCGGCGCCGCGAAAACTGCCGCATTGGGCGACCATTGCCAGTACCGCGAGCTGTGAAAGATGGGTTCGCTTCATTGATCTATTTCTTGGAACAGCCCGTGCAATTGAGAGCCGATTATCGAACTCGGCGCAAGACGCTATCTCTGCGGCATCACAACCATCACAACAAGGAGACACGTGATGCAAACCCGCAAGCTTGGCAATGAACTCGACGTCTACCCGGTCGGCCTCGGCTGCATGGGGATGAGCTTTGCCTATGGTGGCCAGCCGGAGGCGGAGGCGATTGCGACGCTGCGCCATGCCGTCGAGATCGGGGTCAATTTCTTCGACACGGCCGAGGTCTATGGCCCTTTCGAGAACGAGACCCTGGTCGGCAAGGCGCTGAAGCCGGTGCGTGACAAGGTGACGATCGCAACCAAATTCGGCTTCAAAATCCTCGAAGAAGGCAGCGGCATGGAGCGCATGGCCGGTGTCGATAGCCGCCCGGAGCATGTCAAGGCGGTGGCCGAAGCGTCATTGAAGCGGTTGGATACGGAGGTGATCGATCTCTATTACCAGCACCGCGTCGACCCCAACGTGCCGATCGAGGATACGGTCGGCGCCATGGCCGAGCTGGTGCGCGAGGGCAAGGTGCGGGCGCTCGGCCTGTCGGAGGCGAGTGCGGCGACCATCCGCCGGGCGCATGCCGTGCACCCGATCGCCGCCGTGCAGAGCGAGTATTCACTGTGGAGCCGTGATCCGGAGGAGGAGGTGTTTGCTGTCTGCCGTGAGCTCGGCATCGGCTTTGTCCCCTATAGCCCGCTCGGCCGCGGCCTGCTCACCGGCACGATCGCCAAGCCCGATGTTCTCGGCGCCGACGACTGGCGCCGCGGGTTGCCGCGCTTCCAGGCCGACGCCATGGCGGCCAATGCGGCGGTCGTCGCCGTGCTGGAAAAGATGGCCGCCGGGAAGGGCGTGACGCCGGCGCAGCTGGCGCTCGCCTGGGTGCTGCATCAGGGCGACTTCATTGTGCCGATCCCTGGTGCGCGAAAAATGCGCCATCTGCAGCAGAATACGGCGGCAGCCGATGTCGTGCTGAGCCAGGCCGAGGTGGCATCCATCGGCGACGCCCTGTCGCCGGAAAAGGTGGTCGGCAAGCGCTATACCGAGGAGCTGCTGGCGCTGGTTAACGGGTGAATGGCAATCGACGGCGTAATCGAAACGGGGCGTTTCGGCACCCCTTTTTGACTAATACGGTGCGATGCAAAGCGTTGTGAGACCTCGGCGCGAGGCAGCCCCTCTGTCCTGCCGGACATCTCCAAGGGGGAGATTGGCAGTTCCCGCGCCCTGCCCGCCCTTCCGGCGCCGGTGATTGGCGAAAGCCGAGGCGACATCCGATCTTCCCCCTTGAGGGGGAGATGCCCGGCAGGGCAGAGGGGGTGCCTCGCGCCGACATTTCCTACCAAGGCACGACACTGATCTCCGGCCAGTTCTCCCTGGCACGCGCCCCCTTCATCTCGTGCGTCTGCCGATTATCCAGTGCACGGTTCGGGGTAACGCGAAACGAGAAGATGTCGTCGAGCCCGAACGGCGCCACGAGCGCGAGTTGCCCATCGGTGCCGAATCTAACGCCGACCGCATGGGTTTTCGAAGCGAAATAGGACAGCGCCTCGGCGGACGACGACAGTCTGGGATAGGAACCGCCAAAGCGCGCCTCAAACCACAGATGCACCCGCGCCTGGTTGCGCACTTCGACCGGCAGCGTCAGTCCTTCGAACTGCTTCGCCGCCCGGCGGATGACCGTGTCCTCGGCTTCATAGGGCAGATCGCTCTCATCGAAATAGAACAGGTCGACATCCCGGATGCCGTACCCCAAGGGCTTTCCGGTCAGATGATTCCAGACGCTGTTGTAAAGCGCGCCTGAGACGACCAGCCAGTCCGGCAGGCCTAGCACCCGTACCCGCGACAGCGTCTCACCGACCAGCGGATCGGCTGAGACGATATCGAGAAAGACTGCACGCTGTTCCTCGAAGGGCAGCCCTGAATAGCGCAAATGGTCCATCGTCCCTTGGACGGCGATTCGCCATCTGCCGGCAACCCCTCTAGATCCTCAGCGCGCCATCCGTTGTGCAATTATCGGAAAGGGCGTCGTGACGCCCATTTCTGCAGGCTAGTTTCCCTCCCGCCCAAGGCTCATTGTTCGGTCGGTCTCGGACCAGAAGACTGGCTCCTCGATTGACGGCCATTCTTCGCCATACACAAAGCCTTCGATCGCATCTAGCTTTCCTTCAATCTCATCGAAGAACAGCACCATGCCGCAAAGAAGCTGGTCAGGTCCAACGCACGCTACCCGAAGCGAACTGAACACTGGACTCTCAAAGCGCAATTCCGGGGGAACCGATGAGGCAACGATTGTGGTCATGAACCCTACAGGATCGCGGCTGCGGTCTTTGACTTTCAGCGCACGCATCATGTCAGGAGAAACGCCGGCGGAACGGCAGAACTCCTTGACGAAAAACACTTCCAGCGGGGTCAGGTGCATTTAGCTCAGCGGCAGAACGGACAGCGTTTCATTGGCGCTTGTACATCACGTCCGTTCGGATGATGTACTTGCGCCCCGACAGCACCTCGTCGCCGCGGTGTTCGATCGGATGATAGAAGGCCAGCGCCATGCCTTTCCTGGGTTTCACCACCAGGCTGGTGCCGGCATAACCCGGCATCTCGCCGCGAAACGAGGTTCCGCCCCCTTCAAATCCATCCGACAGATAGATCATGAAGGTAAACTGGCTGCGCTCCGAGGCATTGCGCTCGAAATAGCCGTCATTGTGCCAATCGAACTTCTGGCCCGGCCCGTAGCGATAGAAGCGGAAACGCTCATTCAGCCCAGTCAGCCGCCAGTCGCCGAGGCCGCGATAGAGCATCGGGCGCGCCCGCGCAAAAAGCAGGTCGGCAAGATCCTCGTCATCAAAAACGACACGGTCGTTGTTGCGGAGTTCCGTCATCACGCTCGCGCCGCCGGCGCTGTTTACCTTGGCTGCCTCAAAACCACGCCGTTCGCTGTCGGCGATCAGATCGGCGCATTCCTGGTCGTCCAGGAACCCATCGACAGTCCCGATATGCGTTGCCAGCCAGTTGATGGAGAGCTTGTGGTCCATCAGAGCATCCCCTTACGTCCGCAGCACGCCGCCGGTCTGCTTGCCGACATTATCGACGATGCGCTTGGCCAGCGCCTCGAAATCCTCATCGGTCAGCGTCTTTTCGACCGGCTGGATCGACACTTCAATGGCGATCGATTTTTTCGCCGCGCCGAGCGCTGCACCCTCGAAAACATCGAACACCGAGACGCCGGAAATCAGCTTCCGGTCGGCGGCAAGGGCGGCGCGAACGAGTGTGCCGGCTTCGACCGCCTTGTCGACGACGAAGGCGAAATCGCGCTTGACCGCCTGGAAGGCGGACAGATCAAGCCTCAGCTTTGTTCGCGTCGGCTTGGCCTTCGGCTCGGGCACGGTATCGATGAACACTTCGAAGCCGCAAAGCGGGCCGGAGACGTCAAGCCCCTCCAGCGTCTTCGGGTGGAACTCGCCAAACGTGCCAAGGATTACCTTCGGCCCAAGCTTGATCGTGCCGGAGCGGCCGGGATGATACCAGGCCGGGCCGCCAGCCTCGATCTGCAGCCGCTCGACCGGCGCGCCGCAGGCTTCGAGTGCTGCGATCGCATCGGCCTTGGCATCGAAGACGCCGACGGCGCCGGCATTGCCGGCCCAATGGCGGCCGGAGCCCTCGAGCCTGGCGGTGCCGCGCCGCACGCCGGCGGCAACGCGCCGCTGCTGGTCGGCACCATCGCCCTCATAAGTGCCCGACACTTCGAACAGCGCGACATCGCCGATGCCCTTGTCGGCATTGCGCTGTGCTGCCGCAATCAGCCCCGGCAGCAGCGACGGCCGCATGTCCGACATATCGGCGGCGATCGGGTTGGCAAGCTTCAGCGCCTGCTGGCCGCCGCCGAACAATTCGGCGTGTTTTGCCGGAATGAACGACCAGGTGACGGCCTCCATCATGCCGCGCACGGCAAGTGCCCGCTTGGCGGCGCGGGTGCGGATCTGCAGCACAGTGAGGATCCTGGCGTTGACCGCATCGTGCGAACCGAGCGGCTGCGGCGCGATGTTGTCGACGCCGTGGATGCGCATGACCTCCTCGACCAGGTCGGCCTTGCCGTCGACATCCGGCCGCCAGGACGGGACCGCCACATTGACGACATCGCCCGTGCCCTCCGGCCTGAAGCCGAGGCGGGCAAGAATGTCGAGGCTTGTCGAGCGCGGCACTTCGATGCCGGTCAGCCGCTTCACTTCCGACAATGGGAACGAGACGATCTTCGGCTGATGGCCGGCATAGCCGACGACTTCGGTTTGCGCCGGCGTACCGCCGCAGAAATCGAGCACCAGCTTCGTTGCCAGCTCCAAGCCGGGAACCATCATTTCCGGGTCGACGCCGCGCTCAAACCGATAGCGCGCGTCGGTGATGATGCCGAGTGTGCGGCCGGTGCGGGCGGTGGTGATCGGGTCCCAAAGCGCCGACTCGATCAGCACGTCGGTGGTGTTCTCGTCGCAGCCGGAATGCTCGCCGCCCATGATGCCGGCAATCGATTCGATGCCGTCCTGGTCGGCGATGACGCACATCTCCGGCGTCAGCGTGTATTCGCGGCCGTCGAGCGACAGCACCTTTTCGCCATCACGCGCCCGGCGCACGGCGAGATTGCCGGTGACCTTCGCAGCGTCGAAGACATGCAGCGGCCGGCCACGGTCGAAGGTGACGTAATTGGTGATATCGACGAGCGCGCTGATCGGCCTCAAGCCGATGGCGAGAAGCCTTTGCTGCAGCCATTTCGGCGACGGTCCGTTCTTGACGCCGCGCACCAGGCGCAGCGCAAAGCCGGGACAGAGCTCCGGCGCTTCGATCGTCACCTTGACCGGCGTCTCGCCCTTGCCGGGGATCGGCTCTATCGGCGCGCTCTTCAGCGTGCCGAGCCCGCTCGCCGCCAGATCGCGGGCGATGCCATGGACACTGGTCGCATCCGGCCGATTCGGCGTCAGATTGATCTCGATCAGCGGGTCGTCGAGATGGGCATAGGCGGCGAAGCTGGTACCGACCGGCGCATCGGCCGGAAGGTCGATGATGCCGTCATGCTCCTCGGACAATTCGAGCTCGCGCTCGGAGCACATCATGCCGTGGCTTTCAACGCCGCGGATCTTGCCGACGGTCAGCGTCACGTCGATGCCGGGAATATAGGTGCCCGGTGCTGCAAAGGCGCCGATCAGGCCCGCGCGGGCGTTCGGCGCTCCACACACGACCTGCACCGGCGGCTTGCCGTCGCCGGTGTCGACGGTCAGCACGCGAAGTCGGTCGGCGTCGGGATGCTGGACCGCCGTCACCACCTTGGCGATGACGAAGGGAGCCAGGCTCGCCCGGTCGTCGACATGCTCGACCTCGAGGCCGATCGAGGTGAGACACTCGACGATTTCCGCCAGCGAGGCGTCTGTCTCGAGATGATCCTTGAGCCAGGAGAGGGTGAGTTTCATGACTGTGTTCCGTCTGGTCTGGGCACGTTGCACTTGAAGCTATGCGGCCGCGCGTCGGACATGTGCAGGAAGGCGAGCTGCCCGCGGATTTGCTGCGGCCCGGTCGTCACGCGCTCAAGCCCCCGAACAGCGTCGGCATGTCGAGCGGCCTAAAACCGTAATGCGACAGCCAGCGCACATCGGCGTCGAAGAAGGCGCGCAGATCCGGCATGCCGTATTTCAGCATGGCGATACGGTCGATGCCCATGCCCCAGGCGAAGCCCTGGTATTCGTCGGGATCGAGCCCACCGTAACGGAGCACATTGGGGTGGACCATGCCGCAGCCGAGAATCTCCATCCAGTCGGAGCCTTCGCCGAAGCGCACCTCGCCGGGCCGTGAACGGTCGCACTGGATGTCGACCTCGAGGCTGGGCTCGGTAAACGGGAAGAAAGACGGCCGGAAGCGCATCTTGACGCTCGGCACCTCGAAGAAGGCTTTGCAGAACTCCTCCAGCACCCATTTCATGTTGGCGACGTTGGCCGATTTGTCGATCACCAGCCCCTCGACCTGATGGAACATCGGCGAGTGGGTCGCATCGGAATCCTGCCGGTAGGTCTTGCCGGGGATGACGATGCGGATCGGCGGCTTCTGCATCTCCATGGTGCGGATCTGCACCGGCGAGGTGTGGGTGCGCAAAAGCTTGCGCTCGCCCTGCTCGTCCGGCTGGAAGAAGAACGTGTCGTGCATCTCGCGCGCCGGGTGGCCTTCCGGGAAGTTCAGCGAGGTGAAATTGTAATAGTCGGTCTCGATGTCCGGACCTTCGGCGATGGCAAAGCCGAGATCGCCGAAAATCGCCGCGATCTCGTCGATAACCTGGCTGATCGGATGGATGCGGCCGCGCTCGGCCGGCGATTGCCTGACCGGCAAGCTGACGTCGACCTTCTCGGCGGCAAGCCGTGCCGTGATCGCCACATCTTTCAGCTCGGCGCGGCGCGCCGAAAGTGCCTCGGTGACGCGGTTCTTGAGGCCGTTGATTGCCGGGCCCTTGACCTGTCGCTCCTCGGCGCTCATCGAGCCGAGTGTCTTCAGCATCTCGGAAACCGAGCCCTTCTTGCCAAGGGCAGAGACACGCACCGCCTCGATCGCCTGCTCGTCGGCGGCCGAGGCGATCTCGGCCATCAGGGAATTTTCGAGAGTTTCCATGTCACTCATGTTCCAGATCCGATTGGAAGCAAAGAAAAACCCGCGCCAGCCCTGCCAGCGCGGGTTTCCCAAATCAAGTGTCGAATAGCTTGGGAAGCGCTGGTCTTAAGCGACAGCGCTTTCAAAAGCATTCGGCGTGGTATTCTTCAGGTATTCGAGCGCGACTTTGGCCTTGGCCACGAGTGCGGCGAAGGCCTTCGGCTCGTGGATGGCCATGTCCGACAGGATCTTGCGATCGATCTCGATCCCGGCCTTGTTGAGACCGTCGATGAAACGGCCATAGGTCAGGCCATGCTCATGCGTCGCCGCATTGATGCGCTGGATCCACAGCGCGCGGAACGAACGCTTGCGATTCTTGCGGTCGCGATAGGCGTACTGCAGCGACTTTTCCACCGCCTGCTTGGCGATGCGAATGGTGTTCTTGCGGCGGCCGTAAAAACCCTTGGCGGCTTTCAGGACCTTCTTGTGCTTGGCGTGCGAGGTGACGCCTCTCTTTACGCGTGCCATGTCATGATCTCCTTAAAAGCAATTCCAGGAAAAGTGCCTGGCGGTTTTCCGTTCGGAATTGCGTAAAACAAATGCGTGTCCAGACCGAATGCTCTTATTTTGGCGCATGATGTTTCCAAAAAGTCTGCAACTTTTTGGCATCATGCCCTAGAGGCCGTTCGGCAGAAAATTCTTGATGACCTTCTTGCCATCCGGTTCAGCCAGAACCATCGTGCCGCGGGCATTTCGAATGAACTTGTTGGAACGCTTGATCATGCCGTGACGCTTGCCGGCCGCAGCCGACAGAACTTTACCCGTACCTGTGATCTTGAACCGCTTCTTGGCGGCCGATTTGGTCTTCATCTTGGGCATTTTGCTACTCCGTTTTATATGCGCACCAATGCGCTTTTTGTTCGCTTCAGGCCGACCAAAGCCCGAAAAGCAAATGAAACCGCCACGGCATGCCCTGCCGGGCGGTTTTTTGGGAACGGCGGTCCTATACGTCAAAGCGGGAGCGCGTGCAACACCCCGTGCCCAGCAACACTGTACTCAGCAACACTGTACTCAGGGGAAACGGAACAGCACCGGCAATATGCCGGACTGCTGGGCGCCGTCGATCAGTTCGAAAGCCGGCAAGGCAACGAGGAACACCAGCCCGTCCAGCAGCGTGGTTCGCAGCAGGCGCGGCTTGAAGCTGCCGGTGTCGCCTTCCTGATACAGCGACAGTTTCGGGAAGAAGCGCGGCACTTTCGCCAGGTAGGCCTGGTATGGCGCGCCGAGAGCCTGCTTGAGGAATTTCTCCTCGCGCAGGATAACGATGTAAAAGGCACCCGCGCAGAGCGCTCCAAAGCCGATCGTGGCGGTGATGGAGCCGATCTGTGCGCCGACACCGGCGGCAGCTAAAGTAGAGAAGACATAGAGTGGGTTGCGCGTAATCGAATACGGTCCGCCGGTCACCACTTCGGAGGATTTGCGACCGCCGATATAGAGCGTCGACCACAAGCGTCCGACAATGCCGAGAAAGATCAGCACGACGCCAACCATTTCGATTGTTTCATGCACAGGCGTATCGGGCGGAAAAACCGACTGCCCGAACAAAAGCATCGCGAACAGGACGACGACGACGACGGCAAGCACCATCCTGCGCGTGTGCTGGTAGCTGCCCAGCCCATATTTGGCTTCCGAATGCTTGACGTCATTGACCATGTCGGGAATCCGATCGTCGAGGGAACCAGAGCGTCGTTGCTCTCGCCGGCGATCGCAGCGTCTGGTCAAGAAAACAGGCGCCCCGCCGATCGCCGGGACGCCTTGCAACATGATTCAGGCGGATTTTATGCACGTCGCCCAAAAGTGCGCAGCGGTTTTGCGACAACGACATGCACAAAACAGAACTAAAGCGCAACGCGCTTTAGCGGGGCGCCAGCACCATCATCATCTGGCGGCCTTCGAGCTTCGGTTCGGCTTCGACCTTGGCGATGGGCGCCACTTCCTCGCGAACCTTGTTCAGAAGCTGCATGCCGAGTTCCATATGCGCCATCTCGCGACCGCGGAAGCGCAATGTCAGCTTGACCTTGTCGCCTTCCTCGAAAAAGCGCCGGACGGCCTTCATCTTGGTCTCATAGTCGTGGCTGTCGATGTTCGGGCGCATCTTGATCTCCTTGATCTCGATGACCTTCTGGTTCTTGCGCGCCTCGGCCGCCTTCTTCTGGTTGGCGTATTTCAGCTTGCCGAGATCGAGGATTTTTACGACGGGCGGCACTGCATTGGGCGATATCTCGACCAGATCGAGCCCCGCCTCTTCGGCGAGCAGCAATGCGTCGTTGATGGAGACATCGCCGCGGTTCTGGCCTTCGGCGTCGATTAGCTGGACCCGGGGAACCCGGATGTCACGGTTGGAGCGCGGGCCTTCCTTGGTGGGCGCCGCTGCTTTGAAAGGTCTGCGAATGGTCGTGGTCTCCTTGAGCCGTTTCGTTAAGGGGTTCTTCGGTTCAGAATTGCGAACGCGCAATGTGGTGAGCGCGCGGTCGGAGTCAATAGCACAGCATTCTCAGGAAATCACCTGCTCGATGGAATGCTCCTCTGCACCAAGCGAAGAAAGTGGCGGAGCACTTTTCGTTGAATGCCTTGCTGTGCCAAAAGACCGGCGTGAGGGAATACACCATGAGCACCACCCCGATCTTCCTGGACGTCGACGGGACGAGCATCGCCGTCAGGCATGCGGCAGGTGTCGAGCCCGGCATCGTCTGGCTTGGCGGCTACAAATCCGACATGCTGGGCACCAAGGCCGAAACACTGTCGGAATGGGCGCTCGGGGAAGGCCGCGCCTTCCTGCGCCACGATTATTCCGGCCACGGCGAATCGGGCGGCGCCTTTGCCGACGGCACCATCTCGAAATGGCTGGGCGAGAGCCTGGCGGTTTTCCGCCGTTTCACCCAGGGCAGGCAAATCCTGGTCGGTTCGTCGATGGGCGCCTGGATCGCGCTGCGCATGGTGCAGGAGTTGCGCAAGGCGGGCGAGAACAGCGTCGCCGGCCTTGTGTTGCTGGCGCCGGCGCCCGATTTCACATTCGAACTGGTGGAGCCGGTGCTGACCGGAGCGCAGAAGCGCAACCTCAGGAAAAAGGGCTTTTTCGAAGAGCCGTCGGACTATTCCGCCGAGCCGTACATCTACACGCACGCACTGATCGAGGACGGCCGCAACAACCGGGTGATGACCGGGCCGATCGACACGCACTGTCCGGTCCACATCCTGCAAGGGCTGGCCGATCCCGACGTGCCGTCGAGCCATGCGCTGAAGCTGGTCAGCCTGCTGCCGGCCGACGACGTCACGCTGTCGCTCATTCCGGACGGCGACCACCGCCTGTCGCGGCCGCAGGATCTCGACATGCTGGTGCGGGCGGTGGACGCGATGGTGCGGCAGGCGGGATAGATTCAGCCGTTGCGGAACGTATAAGCATATCCGTTGATGGCCGGAGCGCCGCCAAGGTGGGCGTAGAGCACTTTCGATCCCTTGGGAAAATAACCCTTGCTCACGAGATCGATCATGCCCTGCATGGATTTTCCCTCATAGACCGGATCCGTGATCATGCCTTCAAGACGCGCGCAGAGACGGATTGCTTCCTTCGTCTCCTGCGAGGGGACGCCGTAGACCGGATAGGCATAATCTTCGATCAGGACGACATCGTTCTCATCGAGATCCTTGCCGAGTTCGACCAGCGTCGCGGTGCTCTGCGCGATCTTGAGCACTTGCGCCTTGGTCTGCGCCGGGGTGCAGGATGCGTCGATGCCGATCACCTTGCGCTCGCGGCCGTCCTTGGCGAAGCCGACCAGCATGCCGGCGTGAGTCGAACCGGTGACGGTACAAACGACGATGTAGTCGAAGGCGAAGCCGAGCTCCTTCTCCTGCGCGCGGACCTCCTCGGCAAAGCCGACATAGCCCAGGCCGCCATATTTGTGTACCGAAGCCCCGGCCGGAATTGGATAGGGTTTGCCACCCTTGGCCTTCACATCCGCGATTGCCTGTTCCCAGCTTTCCCTAATCCCGATGTCGAAACCCTCATCGACCATCTGGACATCAGCGCCCATGATCCGGCTCAAAAGGATATTGCCGACGCGATCGTAGACGGCGTCCTCGTGGGGCACCCAGCTTTCCTGCACGAGGCGGCATTTCATGCCGATCTTCGCCGCGACGGCCGCCACCATGCGCGTATGGTTGGATTGGACGCCACCGATCGACACCAGCGTGTCGGCGTTTGAGGCGATCGCGTCCGGGACGATGTATTCGAGCTTGCGCAGTTTATTGCCACCGAAGGCAAGGCCGGAATTGCAATCCTCCCGCTTGGCATAGAGATCGACCTTCCCGCCGAGATGACCACCAAGCCGCTCCAGTTTCTCGATATGGGTCGGCCCGAATGTGAGCGGATAACGTTCGAATTTCTCGAGCATGAGAGTGCCCTCGCTTGTTCCATTCATTGCGGTGTGGTGCGATGAACACTATCAGCTCTGCCGTGAAATGTACTCTCAAAGATCGAGCCAGAATATCCAAAATATCGCTTCATGGCATTGAAATGTCATATATATTCGAGTCTTAATCCGAATAACGGAAGAATCTTTCATGCGCGCAGCGCTCGACCGGATCGACCTGAAAATGTTGCGCCTGCTCCAGGGCAATGGGCGACTGACCAATGCGGAGCTGGCGCAGTCGGTCGCTGTTAGCCCGGCGACGTGCCACCGCCGGACGCAACGCCTGTTCGATGAAGGCTACATCAGCCATGTCAGGGCGATGGTGACCCCGCAGAAGGTCGACAGAGGCGCGTTGGTGATGGTTGGCGTCGTACTCGACCGTTCGACCCCGGAGAGTTTCGCGGAATTCGAAAAGGCCGTCGCCAAGCTGAAATTCATCCTCGACTGCCATCTGGTGGCAGGCGACTTCGACTATTTTCTGAAGATCAGGGTTGGTGACATGGCGGATTTCAACCGAATCCACGGGGACCAATTGATCGCACTGCCTGGCGTTCGCCAGACGAGAACCTTCTTCGTGATGAAAGAGGTCGTCGACAATGCGCCTCTGGATTTTTGAACGGACGGCTTCGAAGCGTCAAACCATTGCACTCAGCCAGCAGACGCGATCGGCGCTGGATTTTCACTGCAGAACCGTCGGCGACATTGCCCCCTTACGGGGTCTGGCTGCTCTTTTCCTCGAAAAGCTCAAAAAGCGATAATCATTTCAGCCGCTTGTCCGGTTTTGGCGGCTGCTGTCTTGAATCGCCGTTTTCTTCATCCCATTTCGATTCCACGCAGCCGGAATTGGCTGTCTCCAACTGAAGGATTGGGAGAAATGAACACATCTGCATTGATCCGTCCGGCCTGGACGCCGGCGACCATCGCGTTGATGGTGATCGGGTTCATGGTGTTCTGGCCGCTCGGCTTAGCCATGCTCGCCTACATCATCTGGGGCGACCGGCTCGAGGGCTTCAAGCGCGACGTCAACCGCGCCACCGACGGCATCTTCGCCGGTTGCCGCCGCGGTTCCGACAGGGCCGCGCGCTGGGGCCATGGCTCCGCACGCACCGGCAACGTCGCTTTCGACGACTGGCGCGAAAAGGAACTCGAGCGGCTTGCCGAGGAACGCCGCAAGCTCGACGAGATGCTGAGCGAGTTCGATGAATATGCCCGCGAATTGCGCCGCGCCAAGGACCAGGAAGAGTTCGATCGCTTCATGGCCAACCGCAACAAGTCGACGTCGCCCACGACGGGTGGGTCAACTGGCTCGACGACGAACAACAAACGCGGCGGCAACTCCACGCCAGGCCTGCTCGACGAGTAAGGTCCCGTGCCCAGATAGATAATCCAACGGCGTCGCGTTAGCGGCGCCGTTTCTTTTTTGTTCTAGTCGTTTCCCTCGAATCACGTATCGTCCCGGAATGTCCTTCGGCTTCTTCCGCACCCCGACGAAACCCAAGCCCACGCCCGTCGTGGAGCGCGAGCATTGCGTTGCCGGCCGCACGCTGCCGCTCAAGATCGTCGAGAACGACCGGGCGCGGCGCCTGACGCTGCGCATCGATTCCGGCGGCCGTGGTCTGCGCATCACCGTGCCGCCGGGGCTGCGCCGCGGCGAGGTGGAAAAATTCCTCGACCGCCATCAGGACTGGCTGGAGCAAAGGCTGGCCAAGGTACCCAACCGGCCGCAAGTGCGGCCCGGCATCAAGGTACCGGTGCGCGGCGTGCCGCATCGCATCGTCCATGAACCGTCGAAACGCGGAACCGTCACGCTGTCGCGCGACGATCGCGGGCCGCTGATGATCGTGCATGGCGAACGCGTGCATCTGCCGCGCCGCATCGCCGATTTCCTGAAGCGCGAAGCCAAGCGCGAGATCGAAGCGCTGGTGACCAAACACAGTGCGGCGGTCGGCAAGCGCGCCAAGGCGATCCGCTTCAAGGATACGTCGAGCCGCTGGGGATCGTGCACGTCGGATGGCAATCTGTCGTTTTCCTGGCGCATCATGATGGCGCCGCGGCCGGTGATAAACTACCTCGTCGCGCATGAGGTGGCGCATCTCAAGGAGATGAACCACGGCCCGAAATTCTGGAAACTATGCGAGCAGCTTTGCCCGGATACCGAGCGCTGCAAGGATTGGCTCAAGCGCAATGGCGGCGCGCTGCAGGCGATCGCGTTCGAGTGATTGATGCCTGCGCGGATCGAATACCGGCTGATTGGAGCGGGCTGGGCGATGTGCGATGTCACGGTTGGGGACCTTCAGGCGACCGTGTCGGCGTCTTATCTGGGCGATGCCCTCAACGAGCTGCTTGGCGCTACGCTGAACGCGCTGAAAGGCACCAGGTATTCGGTCGCACGCTTCTGTGATGAACCCGGTGAGTATCGCTTCGTACTGGTGCCGGAAGGCGCTTTTGTCAGAGTGCAGATACTGGAATTTTCAGAAATTTGGTCTGACGAGCCAGACGACTTCGGCGAGGTGAAACTTGAAGCCACATGCGGGTTGCGAGAGTTCGCAGAAGCAGTTCTCAGTGCCGCGCGTGAGGTTTTGAACACACATGGCCTCGAAGGTTATAAGGAAAACTGGCGCAAACATGACTTTCCGTTGGAGGCCATGAACAACCTAAGTCGCGCGTTGAGAGGAGGAACACTCCATTGACAGAGTGCGCTTTTGATCAGGGCTTAATTGCTCAATCGTCATTCGCCGCGTTCAACTCCTCCGGCCGCAACCCCTCATCGACATGGCGCGGCCAGGGCAAGAAATCCTTCTCGAAGCCATCGTTGCTGAAATAAGCCAGCGCCCGGTGCGCCTCGGCGCCATTGAAGGCTGCCTTGTCCATCAAATGAGCGATGACCTCATGGGCCTGCGCCAGCTTTTGCCTGAGTTCCGCGACGGTCTTTTCCGGCATGATCTTTGTTCTCCCGCCTCTGTGCCTGAGCAAGTAGCGTTGCGCTCTTATATTAGCAAGGCAGCGCGTTGCGCTCTTACTTAGCAAGGTAGCGCGTTCCGCGCTGGCGGCAAACAGGACGCTTTTTCTCGACTCTTTGGCCGTTTCGTGCCAATCCCGCGCCATGGCGCTCGACATCAAGATATGCGGGTTGAAGACCGACAAGGCACTGGCTGCGGCATTGGCCGGCGGCGCCAGCCATGTCGGCTTCATTTTCTTTGCCAAAAGCCCGCGCTATGTCGAGCCGGCGGAAGCCGGCCGCCTGCGCGAAGCAGCGCGCGGCAAGGCCAAGGCGGTTGCCGTGACGGTCGACGCCAGCGATGCGTTCCTGGACGAGATCGTCGAAAAGATGCAGCCCGACATGCTGCAGCTTCACGGCGCCGAGCCCCCCGAGCGGGTGGCCGAGGTGAAGGCCCGCTACGGCTTGCCGGTGATGAAGGCGCTGCCGGTCAGCGAGGCCGCCGATCTCGGGCGGGTCAAACCCTTCATCGGCATTGCCGACCGCTTCCTGTTCGATGCCAAGCCGCCTAAGGGTTCGGAATTGCCGGGCGGCAACGGCCTTGCCTTCGACTGGCGCGTTCTGGCCGGCCTTGACGCCGGCGTCGATTACATGCTTTCCGGAGGGCTCAATGCCGGCAATATCGGCGACGCCCTTCGGCTGGCGAACCCGCCCGGAATAGATGTTTCCTCGGGCGTGGAGAGCGCGCCGGGCATCAAGGAACCGGCGCTGATCGAACAGTTTTTCCGGGCCGTCGGGGCAGCACGCGACAACCGCGCCGCCTGACCGCGCTTCAAACCACAGACCAGGAGATCGGCGATGGACAAGCCGGCGATACCGAATTCCTTCCGCACCGGCCCCGACGAGCAGGGCATGTTCGGCATTTTTGGCGGTCGTTTCGTTGCCGAAACGCTGATGCCGCTGATCCTTGAGCTGGAGCGGCACTGGAACGAGGTCAAGAACGACCCGGATTTCAAGGCCGAACTGACCGATCTCTCGACGCATTACGCCGGGCGGCCGTCGAAGCTCTATTTCGCCGAAGGCCTGACCAGGCATCTTCGTGAGGTGTCCTCGGCGAAGGGCCTCGGCGGCGGCGCAAAGGTCTATTTCAAGCGCGAGGACCTGAACCACACCGGCTCGCACAAGATCAACAACTGCCTCGGCCAGATCCTGCTCGCCAAGCGCATGGGCAAGACGCGGATCATCGCAGAGACCGGCGCCGGCCAGCATGGCGTCGCTTCCGCTACGGTGGCGGCGCGCTTCGGGCTTCCTTGTATCGTCTATATGGGCGCGACCGATGTCGCCCGGCAAAGCCCCAACGTCTTTCGCATGAAGCTTCTGGGCGCCGAGGTGCGGCCGGTGACGGCCGGCCACGGCACGCTGAAGGATGCCATGAACGAGGCCCTGCGCGACTGGGTGACCAATGTCGAGGATACCTATTACCTGATCGGCACCGCCGCCGGCCCGCATCCCTATCCGGAGCTGGTGCGCGACTTCCAGTCGGTGATCGGCACCGAGGCGCGCGCCCAGATCCTCGAGCAGGAAGGCCGGCTGCCGGACACCATCATCGCTTGTGTCGGCGGCGGTTCCAACGCTATCGGCCTGTTCCATCCCTTCCTCGATGACAGGCAGGTCCGCATCATCGGCGTCGAAGCCGGCGGCCGCGGGCTCGACGGCATCGAGCATTGCGCCTCGATGAGTGCCGGCGCGCCCGGCGTGCTGCATGGCAACCGTACCTACCTCCTGCAGAACGCCGACGGCCAGATCATGGACGGCCACTCGATCTCGGCCGGCCTCGACTATCCCGGCGTTGGGCCGGAGCACTCATGGCTGCGCGATTCCGGCCGCGTCGACTATGTGCCGATCCTCGACGACGAGGCGCTGGAGGCGTTCCAGCTGACGACACGCGTCGAGGGCATCATTCCGGCGCTGGAATCGGCCCATGCCATCGCACAGGCGGTGAAGATCGTGCCTGATATGGACAAGGACCAGATCGTCATCGTCAACCTGTCGGGCCGCGGCGACAAGGACGTGCATACGGTGGCCAATATGCTGGGCATGGAGATCTGATCATGGCCACCCGTATCGACCGCCGCATGGCAAAGCTGAAGGCCGAGGGGCGACCGGCACTCGTCACCTATTTCATGGGCGGCGATCCGGACTACGACACGTCCCTGTCGATCATGAAGGCGCTGCCCGGCGCCGGCAGCGACATCATCGAGTTAGGCATGCCGTTTTCCGATCCGATGGCCGACGGCCCGGCGATCCAGGCGGCCGGCCTGCGGGCGCTGAAGGGCGGCCAGACCTTGGTCAAGACGCTGAAGATGGCCTCGGAATTCCGCGCCGGCGACAGTGAAACGCCGATCGTCTTGATGGGCTATTACAATCCGATCTACATCTACGGCGTCGAGCGCTTCCTGAGCGATGCGCTGGCCAGCGGTATAGACGGGCTGATCGTCGTCGACCTGCCGCCTGAGATGGACGAGGAACTTTGTATCCCGGCACTCAAGGCCGGCATCAATTTCATCCGGCTGGCGACGCCGACCACCGACGACAAGCGCCTGCCCAAGGTGCTGCAGAACACCTCCGGCTTCGTCTATTATGTGTCGATGACCGGTATCACCGGTTCGGCGCTGGCCGACACCGGCAAGGTGGCGGCAGCGGTTAAGCGCATCAAGAGCCATACCGACCTGCCGGTCTGCGTCGGCTTCGGCGTCAAGACCGCAGAGCAGGCGCGCACCATCGGCGCGTCGGCCGACGGCGTCGTTGTCGGCACCGCGATTGTCAATGCCGTCGCCAACGTGCTCGGGCCGAAGGGCGAAAAGACCGCCGATCCGGCCGAGGCCGTCGCCACGCTGGTCGGCGGGCTTTCGCAAGGGGTTCGCGCGGCTCGCCTTGCTGCGGCCGAATAATCTTCCTACGTCTTCTTAAGGGACAGGAGCCGAAGCGATGAACTGGATCACCAATTACGTCCGTCCGAAGATCAATTCGATGCTCGGCCGCCGCACCGACATGCCGGAAAACCTGTGGATCAAGGATCCCGAGACCGGCGAAATGGTGTTCCACAAGGATCTGGAGCAGAACCAGTTCGTCATCCCGTCCTCCGGCCACCACATGAAGATCTCGGCCAAGGAACGGCTGAAATTCTTCCTCGACGACGGCAAATACGAGACACTGGAAAACCCCAAGGTGGTGCAGGATCCACTGAAGTTCCGCGACGAGAAGCGCTATGTGGACCGGCTGAAGGATGCCAAGGCCAAGACCGGCCTGGAAGATGCCATCATCAATGCGCTGGGTACGGTCGAAGGCCTGCCGGTGGTGGTGACGGTGCAGGATTTTGCCTTCATGGGCGGCTCGCTCGGCATGGCGGCCGGCGACGCCATCGTGCATGGTTTCGAGGTCGCCTTGCAGCGCAAGCGGCCGCTGATCCTGTTTGCGGCCTCCGGCGGCGCCCGAATGCAGGAAGGCATCCTGTCGCTGATGCAGCTGCCACGGACCACGATCGGCGTTGACAGGCTGAAGGAGGCCAGCCTCCCCTATATCGTCGTCCTGACCAACCCGACAACCGGCGGCGTCACCGCCTCCTACGCCATGCTGGGCGACGTGCATATTGCCGAGCCCGGCGCCCTGATCGGCTTTGCCGGACCGCGCGTCATCGAGCAGACCATCCGCGAAAAGCTGCCCGACGGCTTCCAGCGCGCCGAATATCTGATGGAACACGGCATGGTCGACATGGTGGTGTCGCGGCTGGAGATGCGCCAGACGGTTGCGCGGCTGCTGAGAATGCTGCTCAAGCTGCCGGAAGAGCAAAACCCGCGGGAGCCGGAAATCCTGCCGCCGGTGGCGATACCGGCCGAAGCCCGGCCGCAAGCCTGACGCGACATCACGCGGCGCGAGCGGCTGTTGTGTGCCGTTGTGCGCGCGCGTAGGATTCCTTCATGACCACGCTTGCCGCCGACCGCGAAATCGAAAGCCTGATGGCGCTTCACCCGAAGGGCTTCGACCTTTCGCTCGACTGCATTTCGCGGCTGCTCGAGCGGCTCGGCAATCCGCAGGACCAGCTGCCGCCGGTCATCCACATCGCCGGCACCAACGGCAAGGGCTCCTGTGCTGCTTTTTCACGGGCGCTGCTCGAAGCCGCCGGCTACCGCGTCCACGTCCACACCTCGCCACATCTGGTGAACTGGCACGAGCGCTACCGGCTGGCCGCAGATGGCGGCGGCAGGCTGGTGGACGACAAGGTCTTCGCCGAAGCCATCGCCCGCGTCGCCAAAGCCAATCAAGGCCAGAAGATCACCGTCTTCGAAATCCTCACCGCCGTCACCTTCCTGCTGTTTTCCGAACATCCGGCCGATGCCGTCATCCTCGAGGTTGGCCTTGGCGGCCGCTTCGACGCCACCAATGTCATCGCCGAGCCGGCCGTGTCGGTGATCATGCCGGTGTCGCTCGACCACGAAGCCTATCTCGGCGACCGCGTCGAGCTGATCGCCGCCGAGAAGGCCGGCATCATCAAGCGCGGATGCCCGGTCGTCATCGGCGCGCAGGAAAGCGAGACGGCCCAGCAGGTGCTCATCGAAACCGCCGAGCGGCTCGACTGCCCCGCCTTCGTCTATGGCCAGGATTTCCTTGCCTATGAGGAAAACGGCCGCATGGTCTATCAGGACGAAGACGGATTGATGGACCTGCCGCCGCCGCGCCTGCCGGGGCGCCATCAATTCGCCAATGCGGCGGCGGCGATCGCGGCGGTCAAGGCGGCCGGCTTCGAGATCAGCCACCGCGCTGCCGAGAAGGCGATGGCGAACGTCGCCTGGCCGGGCCGCATGCAAAAGCTGCCACAAGGCCGGCTGAGCGAACTGGCGCCGAAGGGCGCCGACATCTGGCTCGACGGCGGCCATAATCCCGGCGCCGGCGTGGTCGTCGCCGAGGCCCTGGCCGAGCAGGAGGAAAAGAACCCGCGTCCGCTGTTCCTGATCTCGGGCATGATCAACACCAAGGACCAAAGCGGCTATTTCCGCGCCTTCAAAGGGCTGGTGCGGCACGTCTACACCGTGCCGGTGAGCCTGAGCGACGCCGGCGTGCCGAACGACGAACTGGCGACCCGCGCCATTGAGGCAGGCTTGTCGGCCGAACCGGTTAGTTCCGTTGCAAACGCACTGATGCTGCTGCGCGACACATGGGACGGACCGCCGCCGCGCATCCTGATTGGCGGGTCACTTTACCTGGCCGGCGCGGTATTGGCCGAAAACGGCACGCCGCCGGTTTGAGGCGTGCTTCAGCCGGGCCACGGTGACGCCACATTTATCAGACCACCGCGAGGAGCCAATCATGATCAAGGTAAAGCAGCTCGCTCACGTTTGCATTTTCGCGAATGACCTGGAGATGACGCGAAGCTTCTATCGGGACGTCCTCGGCATGGACACCCAGTTCAATTTCCTGCGCGACGGGAAGATTTTCGGCTTCTACCTCAATTGCGGCAGCCGTAGCCATGTCGAGGTGTTCCAGAAAGACGGCGCCAGCTATGGCGACTTGAACCAGATCAACCACTTCTGCCTCGAAGTGGAAAACATCGACGCCGCGATCGCCCATCTGAGGTCAAAGGGCGTTGATGTCACTTCAAAGAAACGCGCGTGCGATGACACCTACCAGGCTTGGATCCGCGACCCCAACGGCGTGAAGATCGAACTGTTTGAATATACTGAGAAAAGCGCACAATTCGTCGGTGGCGATCGTATCGCGGATTGGTGATCGCGCCTCGCCGGGACAATTGTAGCGGCGCAGCCGATGGTAGGTGGACTACCTCAGCTCGACCTCGATGAAGGCGAATTCGCCATCGTTTGCGCTGATGACGTCATGTTCGACGCCCTCGTTGCGGAAATACGGCGTGCCCTTCTTCATCTCGGCAAAGGATTCGCCATCCTTGGTCAGGAGCTTCACCTTGCCGTCGGTCAACGGCACGATCACATAGTCGTGGCCATGGCGATGCCAGCCGGTGTTGTCTCCCGGGGCGAAGCGGTATTCGGTGACGATGACGCGCTCATTGTCGATGAAGACGGTGGCCTTGGCGGATCCGGTCATATCGCTTCTCCTTTGAATTCAGAAGAGAAGAATACCGGGCGGCAAGCCGCGAGTGCCAGAGCGGCCCACCAATGACGCCAGCAAAAGAAGGCCCGGCGCGAGGCCGGGCTTTTCTGCAAAATTTTGATCGGATCAGGCGAGGCTGCCGTTGATCCAGTGCGACAATGCCGTTTTCGGCGCAGCACCGACCTTCATGTCGGCGACTTCACCGCCCTTGAAAATCATCAGCGTCGGGATCGAGCGTACGCCGAACTGCGCGGCCAGCTCAGGATTCTCGTCTATGTTGAGCTTGGCGATCTTTATCTTGCTGCCGAGTTCGATGGCGATGTCCTCGAGCGCCGGGGCGATCATCTTGCACGGGCCGCACCATTCCGCCCAGAAATCGACCACGACCGGCTCCTTGGCGTTGAGCACGTCGGCCTGGAAATTGCTCTTGTCGACCTTGACGGTGGCCATGCTGAGATCCTTTCGATTTGTTCGTCGCACCAAATGTGGTGGTGATCGCGTCCGTCTTCAAGCAAGTGTTGTGTCACGCTCCCGTGAGTCTAGCAAGCGCATCGTCCATGGCCGCCGCCGGCAGCTCGATCAGCCGCGGCACCTCGGTGAACAGCAGCGCCGCCGAGACCTCGCGTCCCGGATAGAGCGGCTGAAGCAGCGCGCGATAAAGTGCGAGTTGCAGAACATAGGCTTGCGGCACTTCGGCGAGCGTAGCTGGCGCTGGCCGATTGGTCTTGTAGTCGACGATCGAAACCTTGTCCGGCGTTGCTGCCAACCGGTCGATCTTGCCGGAAATCGAGCGCAGTTTGCCCCATACCTCCAGGCTGCCCATGATGGCGACTTCGGCGCGCGAGTTTGGCGCAAACAGCGGCGCGAAGCGGCTGTCGGCAAGAATTCTGAAAACGCCAGCCACGGCCTTGTCGTGCTCGTCGTCGGGCCATTCCGCGCCGGCTCTTGCCAGATAGCGTTCGGCGGCATCCCGGCGTTTTCCCTCGGCGATGCCGGGCAGCATCTGCAGCAATTTGTGCAGCGCCAGCCCGCGCATGACGGCAAAGCCGGGCTCGGCGTCGGCATCCAGTACCGGCGAACGCGTGTCGGCCACCGCTTGCCGCGCCTCATCGATCAGCACCGAGGCGCCGGACGGTGAGAGCGGCCGCGGCAATTCCTCGAAGGGCGGCAGAGGCCGGAACAGGGTTTCAGGCAGTGGTGCAAAGCGTTCCGCCTGTCGTGCCTCATTCACTGCCGCCAGTGGCATGGGCGGCAGTTTCGTCACCTGGAAACGATGCACGGTCTCGCCAGTGGCGGGATGCCGGCGTTCTTCGCTCTCCGCGGCACCGACCAGTGCGCGGCTGACGATCGAATGCCAGGTGCCGGTATTCGGCGCCCGCTTGCCATGGTAGCCGCAGACGATCAGCCGATCCTCGGCGCGGGTCATGCCGACATAGAGCAGCCGGCGGTATTCGTCGTCGGCGAGCTCGCGGGCGCGGGCCGATGCGGAGCGTGAAAACCCATTGGCGACATCGCTGGCCGAACGCCAGAGATAGCCCTTGCCCTCCCAGCAGTCGCCCGAGCCTTCGAACGGCATCAATCTCGGCAGATGCTGGTCGCTGAACGGCGCGGAGCCGCCATCGACAAGGAATACCACCGGCGCTTCCAGGCCTTTGGCGGCATGCACGGTCATGACGCGAACCTCGTCGCGGGTCTGGTCCATTTCGCGCTTGATCTCGGGGCCGGCGTTTTCCAGCGTCGACAGGAAGGATTCCAGCCCTGGCAGGCCGGTTCGCTCCTCGGCCAGGCAGAAATTCAGGAATTCGTCGAGGATATCGCCGGCTTCCGGACCGAGCCGCCCAATCATCTTCTTGCGCAGGCCGTCGCGGGCGAGAGCTGCGGCATAGAATTCGAACACCGGCTTGAATGCGGCCTCGTTCGACCATTTGTCGAGCCGGCTGACGACGGCGGCCAACGCCTCGCTTTCGCCGGCATGCCGGCGCAGCGAGGCGATCAGCGAGACGCCCGACGGCCTCTCGGCAGCAAGCGCGAAAAGCTGCTCTTCCGAAACATCGAAGATCGGGCTGCGCAGCACGGCGGCCAGCGACAGATCGTCCTCGGGCTGGATGAGAAAATGGCCAAGTGCGATCAGGTCTTTCACCGCGACGTGGCCGGGCAGGCTGAGCCGGTCGGCGCCGGCCACCGGAATGTCGCGGCGCTTCAGCGCCCGCGTCAGCGCATGGACGAAGCGATCGCGCTTGCGCACCAGCACCAGCACGTCGCCGGGGCGGAGTTTCTTGCCGCGGCCTTCGATGACCTCACCGTTGCCGATCCAGCCGGCAATCGTTGCGGCGACGTTTTCAGCGACGCGGACTGCCGGCGCGTGGGCATGGTCGACCGCTTGCGTCCAATCGTCTGGTTCGTCGACGACGTCGGCGCCGATCGACGGCCAGACCTCGACATGACCCGGCGCATCGGTGCGGATCGCCTTGTGGTCGAGCGGATCAGGATCGTGGCTGATGCCGCGCCGCACGTTCGGGTCGGCAAAGACCCGGTCGACGGCGGCAAGAACATCTTCGGTCGAGCGGAACGACCAGGTCAGCTTGAGATCGGCGAAGGCGGCGGCGGCGGATCTAACTTTGCCGGCAAACAAAAGCCGGCTGTCGGCAAAGGAATCCGGGGCGGCTCCCTGGAAGGAATAGATCGACTGCTTTTCGTCGCCGACAGCAAAGATGGTGCGGTGGACCGCATCGCGTGCGCCGAGCCCGGCAAAGAACTCCTCTGCCAGCCGCTTGACCACCTCCCACTGGTCGGGACTGGTGTCCTGCGCCTCGTCGAGCAGGATGTGGTCGATGCCCTGGTCGAGCTTGTACTGCACCCAAGGGCCGGCATCGGGCCGTGCCAAAAGGTTGACCGTACTGGTGATCAGGTCGTTGAAGTCGAGGAAGCCGCGGGCGCGCTTCAATTGCTCGTAACGGGCGATCAGCCAGTCGGCGATGGTCAGCGCCGCACGCGTGCCTTCCAGCATCCTGAACAAGGCCAGCCGGTCGGAGATTTCGAGAAGGGCGTCGACCGCCGCCAGATAACGTTCGGCAAGATCGGGCAGCCGGTCAAGCAATGCCCTTTTAAATGTCTTTGCCGGATAGTAAGGCTCGCCGTCGGCCCTCAGGAAAGCCTTGGAGATCAAATTCAGGCGACGTACCGGATCCTCCTCGGCAAAGGCAAGGCGGGCGTAGGGTAAGAGATTGTTCAGCACGATGCGCGCATCGGCGGCCTCGGCCGCCCGTGAAAAGGTGACGAGATAATCCGGCAGGAAGCCGGGCAGCGGCCAGACCGAGGCGGCTATACCTTCGGCCGTCTGGCCGGCGCGGAAATGGAACTCGTCGAACAGCGCCTGAAACCCATCGCCGCCGGCCGCGGCGATGAACGCACGCAAACCATCGCGCTTGCGCACGATCTCGGCCAGCAGTGCGTCGAGCCCATGCTCGCCGCCGCGCTCCAGCACGGTGGCGAAGGCCTCGGACAATGCCGCATCGCCTGCAACGCCGCCCGAAATCATGTCGCGGCGGGCGGCGGCAAACAGCGAAGCCTCCATTTGCGGATCGAGCATTTCGAAATGCGCAGGGATATTGGCTTCCAGCGGGAACTGATGCAGCACCGATTCGCAGAAGGCGTGGATGGTCTGGATCTTCAGCCCGCCGGGTGTTTCCAGCGCCTCGGCAAACAACCGCCGCGCCCGGCGCATGGTTTCGCGGTCGGGCTGGCGGCCGTCCAGCGCCTCTATCCGTGTCGAGAGCTCGGCATCGCCCAGGGCCGTCCATTGCGACAGGGTCGAAAACACCCGGTTCGACATGTTGGCGGCGGCGGCACGCGTATAGGTCAGGCACAGGATCTTGGACGGATCGGTGCCGCGCAGCAACAGCCGGATAACGCGCTGGGCGAGTACATGGGTCTTGCCGGATCCGGCATTGGCCGACACCCATGCGGAATTGCGCGGATCGGAGGCGCTTGCCTGACTGGCGGCAGTGTCGCTTGGAATGGGATAGGCCTTTTTCATGCCTCCCCTCCCTCGTCATCGGCGTCGCCGCCGGCGGACCATTCGAGCACGCGGGCGAGATGGTCGTAGTCGCCGTCGGTCTCGCCCTCGCGGAACGGCAGCGCCCGCGACAGATAGCCGGTCGCCGGGTCGGCGTAGTGGATCAGCAGTTTTTCCAGCCGCGCCCACGCTTCTTCGGCGAGATCGGCGGCGGTTCGCGGCTTGCGGTTGTATTCGAGGATGGATTCCTCGAACACTTCGCCATTCGGCCTCAGCCGCACGAAGGCCAGTTGCGACGGCTCGCAAGCGCCAAGCTCCTTGAAAGCGCCGCGCCTGAGCAGCGCGCCCTCCAGTGCCAGTTGCGGCGCGAGCAGCGTGTGCGCCTGTGCTTTGGATGGCGAGGAGCCGGTCTTGTAATCGAGGATGTCGGCCATGCCGCCGGCCAGCAGATCGATGCGATCGGCATAGCCGGACAGGGTCACACCGGATCGGCCGACACCGGTCTTTTCGGCGCGTTCCTCGGCGTGCCGCCGTGCCACGGCTGCGGCCCGGCCGCGCTCCCATTCGATGATGCCGGCGGCAAGCTTTTCGAAGCGTGGCCACCACACCGCCTCGACATCGGCGGGCAGGGCCGCGCCTGCAAAGCAGGAGCGGCCTGCGGCGATGAGCCCGACCAGCGCCTCCGGCGCGCACGGGTCGGCCACCGTCGCTGAGAAGAGGTGCAGAACGGCGTGAAACAGCGTGCCACGCTCGGCAGCGCCCGGATCGCGAATGACCGGATCGAGCGGCATCAGGCCGAGTATCCTTCTGGCATAGACCGCATAGGGATCGCGACGCAGCGTTTCGATCTCGGTGACCGAGAAGTGGTGCGGCCGTGCGGCGATCGGCGGTTTCGGCTGCGGCCGCGGCGCAAAGTCCTGCTTTTCGCCGGCATCGAGCACACGCGCCCAGGCAAGCAGTTCATCGCCGCGCCGGCGAAGTGCAGCAGCGTGGTCCTCGCCAACGAATGTAAGGATGCGCTGCAGCCAGCGCGAAGGTACCGACGGTGCGTCGCCGGAGCGGCCGGAGCGAGCCAGCACCACTTTTTTGGCGCCCATGGCCATCTGGAAATCATGGGCGGCAAGGCCGATGCGCCGCTCGGGCGGTTCAAGATCGATGCCGGTCTTCATCAGCCGCGACATGAAGCGGTCGCTCTCCGGCTTGCGCGGCCACACGCCTTCGTTGAGCCCGCCGACGACCAGCGTGTCGACATCCTGAAGCCGCGCTTCCAGCACACCCCAGATTGCGATGTTCCTGTCGGTGCCCTGCGCCGGCTTGACCGTCTCGGGCGCGATCAGCGCCTCCATCACGTCAGGCCATTCGTCAGCGGCGAAGGAGAACGACACCGAGGCCGCGACCAGCCCGCGCAAGAGCTCGGCGAGCTTTTCGCCGGCATCGCCCGCATAGAGTTCGCTCAGGCTGCCGTCAGCGGCGCGGCCGAGACTTTCGAGCGCAACGACGCTGGCGCGCACAAGGGTGGCAAGATCGGCATTCTCGTCGCCGCGAAAAGCAACCAGCGGCGCCAGCGCGGCCGTTAGCCGGATCAGCAGGTCGCGCGCCTGTTCGATGCGCCTGACCGAAAGCCGCGGCCACCAGAAGGGTGGGCGGCGATTGCCGCCGCCGTCGAATTCGAGGAGCCGGGTGTCGAAGAGCTGCGGCAGCGACGCCACGTCCGGACGCCCTGTGCCGCCGCGCAGCCCCACGAGTTCGACGATTTCGGCCGCATAGCGCACGCTTGCCCGCTCCAGGCCGAGGCCAAGCAGGGGATGCTTGAGCAGCGACAGCAGGGCGACGGGGTCGCCCGGGCGGAAGGCTGCCTGAAGCGCCAGCCTGAGCAGGCTGGCGGCTGGTGTGTTGATCAGCGGCGTGCCGCCGGAATCGTCGGCGGCAACGCCGAAGCGCAGCAGCTCGACTGAGACGCGCCGCGCCAGAGCGCGGTCGCCGGTGACGAGTGCGGCGCGCTGGCCGGGCCGTTCGACGGCCTGTTTGAGCGCGACGGCGATCGCCACGGCTTCGTCGCGTTCGCTGGCGGCTTCGAGAAGCGTCACATCGGCGAAGGCCTCGGCAATATCGCCGGCCCTAAAGCGGGCGCGCGTCTCGGCCCAAAGCTCGGTGGTCTCCGCCGGGCGCAGCGCGTCGCCGACAAGTGCGGCGCGCAGCGCAAGCGGTCGCGGCGCAACAGCAATCTCCTCGACATCGGCGCGCGGCACGCCGATCTTGCCGATCAACTTTGCCAGGCCGTATTGCGGGTGGCCAAGCACGGCTGGGCGCGCGCCCGGTGTGGTGATCGCGGCAAAGGACGGCTCGTCCAACGCCCGGTCGAGCCCGGGCAGCACAACGGCGCCATTGGGCAGACCGGCGATCACGGCAAGCAGCTCGGCCGTGGCGGGAATGGAGCCGGTGGAACCGGCGGCGATCACCGGTCCGGCTGGCGGATTACGCTTCAGCCGCGCCGCCTCCAGCCTTATCAGGGCATTACGATGCGCGGCCGGATTGGAACGATGGCGTTCCTCGAGCAGGTTCGGCCAGTTCTCCGTCACGATGGTCAGGAAGTCGAGTGTCACCTGCCACCAGCCTGCAAGATTGCCGGTTACAAGCTCGGCGAGCCTTGCCCAATCCGTGCCTTCGGTGTCGATCTCATCCATCAGGCGTGCAAGGTCGCGCGCCAGCCAGATGGCGTCGGCGGCGGAGGCCGGTATGACGATCTCCTCGTCGAACAAAGCCGCGACATGTGCCGGCAGGCGGCGTTTCCACGCCCGCACCAGCGGCGCAAGCAGCAGAAGACGCTCGACCGCGGCGATCGGCGGCGCAAGGTCGATGGCGGCCGAAGCTCCTGCCTCGAAGGCGGCTTCATCTTCATCGAACTCACCAAGCGGGCGGATGACCGGCAGGATCGCCGAGCGGCTTCCCGAGCGCGAGAGAGCATCGACGAAGACGCCGCGAAGCGCCCGCGCCGCACGGCGCGTCGGCACATAGATGGTGAGATCGGCCAGCGCCAGCGGATCGCCGTCATAGGCGAAGCCGGGAACCAAGCGCCCCGCAAGCAGCGCCTCGGCCAGCGTCGGCAGGAACGGCGCTCCGGGCGGGATCGAGAAAACGCGGCGGGAGCCGCTCATTTCGACTCGGTAAGAGCGCCGGGTGCCTCAGCAACAGCATTGGGCGTGCCGGCAAGCGCGGCGGCGACCGCTGCTTCCGCCCGCGGGATCGCGTCAGGTGTGCCGACAGTAATCCAGTGACCCTGCATTTTCATGCCGAACAGGCGGCCGGCGGCGATTGCCGCATCGAAATAGGCGTTGAGAGAGTGTGGACCGGCCGGCGCATCCTTGAAGATGCGCGGATGGACGATTGCGGCGCCGGCATAAATCAGGCCGGCCGGATCGTTGTTCGCACGCCGCAAGGCGCCGTCCGGCGCCACCAGGAAATCGGTGCCGCCGCTATGTCCGGTTGCCGACTGGAGATCCGCAAGCATCAGCAGAATGTCCATTGTCGCGCCCTCCCATGCAAGGGCAAGACGCCTGAGATTGGAAACGCCGCTGTCGATCCAGAAGGTGTCGGCGTTGAGCACATAGAAGGGCGCCCCTAACCTGGGCAATGCCTTGACGATACCACCGGCGGAGTCAAGCAAGCCCCTACTCTCATCCGAGATGACGATTCTCGGCGCACTGCGGCGGGCTACATGGTCCACGATCTGTTGCGGGAGGTAATGGACGTTGACGACGGCCTTGGCGACGCCGGCTTCGGCTAGGCAGTCCAGCCCCCAGTCGAGCAATGTCTTGCCGGCGACCTTGACCAGCGGCTTCGGCATGGTGTCGGTGATCGGCCGCATGCGCTTGCCGAGCCCGGCGGCGAGCACCATGGCGGTCGTCGGCATCGGCTGCTCATCCGACGCCTTCGGGCCCAAATCCTTAGCCGTCAAATCGAGCGTTCCTCCAGCAAGCCGTGGGCGATGTAGAAATCCTGCAGCCCGGCCAGCGCCGGATGCGCCAGTGCCCGGCGAAGATAGTCGCGGATGCGCGGCAGATGCTTCAGATAATAAGGCTTGCCGTCGCGTTTTTCGAGCCGCACGAAGATGCCGAGGATCTTGGAATTGCGCTGTGCGGCCATGATTGCATAGGTTTCGCGGAATTCGTTCTCATCGAAGGCACCGGCCGCGCGTCGCGCGGCGATGTAGGCGGCGAGCGTGTGCTTTTCGATTTCGGGTGAGATAGTGACGCGCGCGTCCATGGCGAGCGAGGCGACGTCGTAGGCGGACGGCCCGATCAGCGCATCCTGGACATCGACGACGCCGAGGCGGTCATGACCGGAACGGTCAGCACGCCAGATCAGGTTGGGCGAATGGAAGTCGCGCAGCATCAGCGTGTATTCGCGCCCCTCCAGCCGATCGAGCACCGCACTCCATTCGCTGCGGTAACCGGCGCGCAGCGCCTCTCTCGGCGGAGCGCCTGATATCGCCGGGACATACCAGTCGACCAGCAATTCGGCCTCGATCATCATGGCGTCGCGGTCGAAAGGCGGCACCTCGTGGAAGACGCCGGGGCCGGCCTGCATGCGAGCCGGCCATGTTTTGCCGTGCATCATGGCAAGCAGTTCGGCCGCCGCCGCATAACGCGCGGCCACCGGCTGGCCGCGCTTGTCGAGAAACCCTTGGGAACCGAGATGCTCCAGCAGGAGAAAACCCTGCTCGAGATCCTGGGCATGGATTTCCGGGACGCTGACGCCGCCGGCCCGCAATGCCCGGTCGATGGCGACGAACGCCGAAACGGATTGCGCGGTGTGAGCGATCTCGGCATAGGGTTTGCCGTCGCGGACTGGCGGTCCGAGCACCAGCCTTGGCGAGTTCATCAGCACCCGTGGCGGAAATCCGGCGAGCGTGACGATCTCGTAGGAGCGAGCCGAGGCATCACCGATGAAATATCGTCGCTGCGCTTCGCCCCAACCGGCCTGCCCGAGAAAATCGCGCATTGCCAGCGATCGCGCCGCGCGCTCGAAGGCGGCGCCCTCTCCCGATAGTCTCGCCAGTCGGCCGTCGCCCTGCTGGAGAAGTTCGACCAGCACCGAGGTTTTCGGCAGATATGCCTCTGCCCGCTCCGGCCATTCGACCAGCGCGGCGCCTTGCGTCAGCGCCTCGTCGAAGCCCAGCTCGTCCAGCTCGGATGCCGTGCCCAAGCGGTAGAGATCGAAATGATGAACCGGCACACGCGTGTCGTAGCTCTGGACCAGCGTGAAGGTCGGGCTCGGCACGTCGAGTCCGGCATCGTCGGCCAGTGCCCTGATCAGCGCCCGTGCCAAGGTCGATTTGCCGGCGCCGAGATCGCCCTTGAGGGCGAGCACGTCGCCAATGCGCAGCGACATGGCGAGATCCTCGCCGAACCTTGCCGTCGCAGCCTCGTCGGCGAGAAAACGCTCCAGCACCAATACCGCCATCGAACGCGCTACTCGGCCGCCGCGCGGATGCCGGACGGCGTGTCGGGAAAGGCGCAAACAACCGTGGTGCCCTTATCCCTGCCGGTCTCGATGCGGACGCTGCCGCCATGCAGTTCGACAAAGCTCTTGACGATCGACAGGCCGAGCCCGGCGCCACGGCGGCGGCCGCCATTGGTGCGCGGCTCGAAGCGCCGGAACACTGAGTCAAGCAGGTCCGGCGGCATGCCGGGGCCGTCATCGTGAACGGAAAATTCCACGCCGTCGGCAAGTTGGCGGCAGGCGAGCGTTATGGTGCTCGCCTCCGGCGCGTAATTGGCGGCATTGCTGAGCAGATTGTAGAGGATCTGGCGGACGCGGATCTCGTCGCCGTGGAAGGTTTTCGGCGCGGCCGCCGCGTCGATCCTAAGCTTGATCGCATGTTCCTCCAGCCGGTCGGCGACCAGTTCGGCGGCAGCCGTAATGGTTCGATCGATGTGAACTTCGGAAATGTCGAGTTCCATGATGCCGGCATCCACCGTCGCCAGGTCGAGGATGTCGTTGACGATGGTGAGCAGGACCGAGGAGGACGAGCCGACATGCCCGATATATTCGCGTTGCTTCTGGTTCAGCGGACCAGTCGACGGCAGTGAAAGAAGCTCGGTAAAGCCGATGATGTTGGTGAGTGGCGAGCGCAGCTCATAGGAGACGTGCTGCACGAATTCGTTCTTGATCTGGTCGGACTTTTGCAGCGCCTCATTCTTGTCCTTCAGCGCCCGCTCGACATTGACGCTGTCGGTAACGTCGACGAAGGTCATCATCACCTGGCCGTTGGGCAAAGGGATGACGGCGTAGCGCAAAACGGTGCCGTTGTTCAATTCGGTTTGGCCGTGGCGGTCGCGGCGCTCGTTGTCGAAGCCGGTGATGGCGGCAACGAACCCGCCCCACGGACTGTCGACGGCACGGCGGTCGCAAAGATCGCGGATCGTCGAGACATGGACGTTGGGTTTTGAGGCATCGGCATCCAGCCCCCACAATGCCGCGAACGCCGGGTTCGACAATCTCAGCCTGCCGTCGGGGCCGAACACAGCGACGCCTTCGGCGAGGTTGTCGAGCGTCTCGCCCTGGACCCGGACGGCGGTCTGGTAGCGGCTTTCAAGGTCCATCTTCTCGGTCAGGTTCTCGAACACCCAGGTGACGCCGCCCTTGGGCTGCGGATTGGCGACGACGCGAATGGTCTTGCCGTCCGGCAGATGCCACCAATGCTCCTGCGATTCAACCGCGCGGTAAGCGCCGAGCAGGCTCTCTTTCCAGCGCCGCCATTCGGGCTGCTCGGCGATCTTGCCTTCGCTGCGCAGGCGGTCGAGCAGTAAGGCGTTGTCCGGCGCGCTGTGCAGGAAGCCGCTGTCGAGGCCCCATAGTTTCTGGAACGCCTGATTGAAAAACCGCAATTTCTCGTCGGTGTCGAAAATCGCCACGGCGGAGTTGAGCTGATCGAGCGTGTCGGCGTGGCTCTGCATGGTCCGCTCATATTCGGCGCGAATGGCCTCGATAGCGCTGATGTCGCAGGCAAGACCAGCCGAACCATCCGCTCCGGCAAAATCGGTCACGGCAAACATACGGCGGTCGCCTTCGATGACCGTGGAGAGCGTCTGTTCAAAGACCGCGCGCGACTTGTGCTGCGCAGCGATCGTGTCGCGCGCCTGGCCGCCGAGGAATTCCTTGCCATCGCGGACCGCCGCTTCGGCATTCTCGGCCTCGACCGCTTCGGCATAGGCGCGGTTGACCCATTTCAGCCGCCCGTCGACAGTACGCAGCCATGACGGCATCTTGAGCGCATCCAGAAGACCGATCAGCGTCTCATGGTCGGCGGCTAAGCGCTGGTTCTCGATCTTCAGCCTGGCCTGGCTTCGCTGTGTCTCCGAAAGCGAGACGAAGCGAACCAGCACATGCGCCGCACTCTTGCGGCCGTGAACCTCGAGCGGCTGGCCGGCCTGCGATTCGATGACCAGATCGAACGGCTTTGCCTTGTCCCGCAGTGCCGCGACGGCATGTTCGAGTGCGGCCGCCGAACGCGGCATCAGCCAGCGGCCGAAAGCCAGGAAGGCCGCCCGGTCCTCCGGCGCGCCGCTCTCGATCGGCAATGTCCCGACAAGCTCGGGCTTCTTGTTCTCGGCCGCCCATACCACCACGCGCTGATCGCGGGAATGGAGCAGCGCCTCCGAGCGCTGCAGCGCGGCATTGACGTCGGCGATACGGGTCCTGAGCTCGGCATTTTCCGCCGCGGTGCGCGCCCGTTCGCGGATCAGAAAGATGGCCGACAGCAATGCCGCCCCCATGACGCCGACGAACATGGCGAGTTGCATGACCTCGACCGTGCTGACCGACAGCCCGGCCTTTTGCGCCACGCGGGTTTGGGCATGTGCAGTAAAGCCAAGCAGCGGACCAACCAGCGCGGAAGAAGCAAGCAGCACCCCGACACGGCTGCCGGCGCGCCAAAGAAGGCTGCCGCCTCTGGCAGCGGAGCCCGTGATCGAATCGTTATGGCCGCCGGAAACGGCCTGTCCCGCGCAAGGCGGGTTATCCCCCGGCATGTCTTGGTCCTCTTCGCCGCCTGAATACAAGACCGCCCTGATGCGTGCGCCCGGGCCTCGTCCCCGGACCGCGAATCAGCACCATAGCGCTTGCGCGAATCGGCGTGAAGAATCAATCAGCGCAAAAATAAAGCCGGGCGAAAAGTCAATCGCCCGGCTTCAATATCTAGTGGCAAGTTTCGCCGTGGTTAATAGCGGTAGTGTTCCGGCTTGAACGGTCCCTGCGGAGTGACGCCGATATAGGCGGCCTGTTCGCCGGACAGTTCGGTCAGGCGGGCACCGAGCTTGTCGAGATGCAGGCGCGCGACCTTTTCGTCGAGATGCTTCGGCAGGACATAGACCTGGTTCTCGTACTGGCCGGGCTTGGTGTACAGCTCGATCTGGGCCAACACCTGGTTGGTGAAGGACGCCGACATGACGAAGCTCGGGTGGCCGGTAGCGTTGCCGAGGTTGAGCAGGCGGCCTTCCGACAAAAGGATCATCCGCTTGCCGTCCGGGAAGGTGATCATATCCACCTGAGGCTTGATGTTGGTCCATTTCAGGTTGCGCAGCGACGCCACCTGGATCTCGTTGTCGAAGTGACCGATGTTGCCGACGATCACCATGTCCTTCATCAGGCGCATGTGGTCGAGGGTAACGACGTCCTTGTTGCCGGTGGTGGTGATGACGATGTCGGCCGTCGGCGCTGCGTCTTCGAGCGTGACCACCTCGAAACCGTCCATCGCCGCCTGCAGCGCGCAGATCGGATCGACCTCGGTGACCTTGACGCGGGCGCCGGCGCCCTTGAGCGAAGCCGACGAGCCTTTGCCGACGTCGCCATAGCCGCAGACAACCGCGACCTTGCCGGCCATCATCGTGTCGGTGCCGCGGCGAATGCCGTCGACAAGCGATTCCTTGCAGCCATATTTGTTGTCGAATTTCGACTTGGTGACGGAATCATTGACGTTGATCGCCGGGAACGGCAGCAGGCCTTTTTTCTGCAACTGATAGAGCCGGTTGACACCGGTCGTCGTTTCTTCGGTGACGCCGCGGATCGCTTCCTTCTGTTTGGTGAAGAAGCCGGGCGATGCCTGCATGCGCTTCTTGATCTGGGCAAACAGGATCTCTTCCTCTTCGCTGCCCGGATTGGACAGCACATCCTCGCCGGCCTCGGCGCGGGCGCCGATCAGGATGTACATGGTGGCATCGCCACCGTCGTCGAGGATCATGTTGGAGGTGCCGCCATCGGCCCACTGGAAGATCTTGTCGGTGTAGACCCAATAATCCTCCAGCGTCTCGCCCTTGACGGCAAACACCGGAATTCCGGCCTCGGCAATGGCCGCGGCAGCGTGGTCCTGGGTCGAGAAGATATTGCAGGAAGCCCAGCGGATATCGGCGCCGAGCGCCTTAAGCGTTTCGATCAGCACCGCCGTCTGGATGGTCATGTGCAGCGAGCCGGTGATGCGCGCGCCCTTGAGCGGCTTCTTGTCGCCGAATTCTTCGCGGCAGGCCATCAGGCCCGGCATTTCGGTTTCGGCGATCTCGATCTCCTTGCGGCCCCAGCCGGCAAGCGCGATGTCTGCGACCACATAGTCCTTGCTACCCGTCATGGCAGTGCTCCGATGCGAATTGATTGCGGGACGCGCCCGCCCCGAAAGCGTGTCGGAGGGCGCGAGGTGCCGGCCTGACTAGCAGATCGGGAGTCGGACGACAATGGGATATAAAGAAATCTTTATCCGTGCATGTCTTCAGAAGCGATCAGCACGTCAGCATTCCTCGCCAAAACGGGAAGCAACCAGTTGCTCCAGCGCATCGATGACCTCTTCGGCCTCCGGGCCGGTGGCGGTGACGCGGATCGAATAACCGAGGCTCGCCGCCAGCATCATCAGGCCCATGATCGAGGTGCCGCCGACCTTGACGCCGTCCTTCTCGACCTGGACCGTGGCGTTGAAGCCGCTGGCGATTTGAACGAACTTGGCCGAGGCGCGTGCGTGCAGGCCGCGCTGGTTGACGATCGGAAAGTCGCGAACGATCTTGTCCTTTTCCGGCAACAGCGCGCTCATTTGCTGCTCAGGAGTTGACTGGCGACATTGATGTATTTACGGCCGGCAGCCTGCGCCTCATCCAGCGCGGCCGTCATGTTGTCGCCCTTGCGAACGCTGGACAGCTTGATCAGCATCGGCAGGTTCATGCCGGCAATGACCTCGATACGCCCGGATTCCATCACGGAAATGGCGAGGTTAGAGGGCGTGCCGCCGAACATGTCGGTCAAAACGATGACGCCTGATCCCGTATCGACGAGGCCGACTGCCTCGATAATGTCGCGGCGGCGCTGTTCCATATCGTCGTCGGCACCGATCGCCACGGTCTCGAAATTGTCTTGTGGCCCAACGACATGTTCCACGGCATTGCGGAACTCGGCGGCCAGTTGACCGTGCGTTACAAGCACGAGTCCGATCATTCTTTGGTGGCTCCCGTCATCGCCGCTTCACAGGCGCATTTTATGCTCGCCGACCGTTCCAGGTGGCGGGAGCGCTATCTTGTCGACGCAAGGCCCGTTGACAAGCCCAAAATTGCGCCGGCCCAAGCCAATTTGACGCATTGCAGCAAAAAATCGAAATCGGATCACAGGAAAGGCGCAATCGACAGGCGCGACATCACTGCCGGCAAGGCCGCCGCTACATTGCGCCCGGCAAGATCGATGCGCGGCACTGGTACGCCGACAACGAGTTCGCTGCAGTCTTCCTGGAAGCGGGCCATTTTGCCGGCTGGCACCAGCCGGATAATGAGGTCGATCACGCAGCTTGGCTCGAACCGTATCGGTTTGGGGCCGAATCCCGGCACCTCGACGAGGCCGGCTATGCTGGCCGGTGCGCGGCAGACCAGCCGCCCGTCGCAATCTGCAGCATAGAGCTGGTCATCGCCGATCAGCCGGGAAAACAGCCCACGCTGGCTGCAATGATCGATCAAGGCGAGCGCCAGCGTCGTCTTGCCCAAGCCGGACGGTCCGGTGATGAGAATGCCGCGATCCCCTATCAGGATCGCGGTGCCGTGAATGTTTTCAGGCTGCACAATAGGACCAGGCGTGATTGGAATTCATCCGTCAGCCTTCCGCCGGCAGCGTCACCACGAAGCGCGCGCCCTTGATCTCGCCAGGCTTGGTGCCCGGGATGTTCTCGGCGCTCAGCGTGCCGCCATGGGCTTCAACGATCTGCCTGGATATCGACAGGCCAAGGCCCGAGTTCTGACCGAACGCCTCGCCGGCCGGCCGATCGGTATAGAACCGCTCGAAAATGCGGTCGATGTTATCGGCACGGATACCGGGTCCATTGTCGTCGATGGTGACGATGTTGAACTTGCCGGCGCGCGCCAGCGATATGGTGATGTGGCCACGTTCCTCGGGAACGAACGAGCGGGCATTCTCGATCAGGTTGGTGATCACCTGGCCGATCCTCAGGTCATGACCGACGACGAAGTAGCCTTTCACGCCCTGTGGCAGTTTGGCGACCTTGAATTCGATCTCGACCGCCTTCTTGTTGCGCGTGGCCTCGCGCGAGACGGCGACCAGATCGGTGATGAACTTCTTGAGGTCGACGGTTCCCGCATCTTCCCGCGCCAGCTCGGCATCGAGACGGGAGGCATCGGAAATATCGGTGATGAGACGGTCAAGCCGCCTCACATCGTGCTGGATGATATCCATCAGCCGGCTGCGCGAATTGTCGTTCCTGGCCAGCGGCAATGTCTCCACCGCGCTGCGCAGCGAGGTAAGCGGGTTCTTCAACTCGTGCGAGACATCCGCGGCAAAACTTTCGATCGCCTCGATGCGGGCGTAGAGCGCATTGGTCATGTCGCGCACGGCGATCGACAGATTGCCGATCTCGTCCTGGCGGTCGGAGAAGTCGGGGATTTCCTCGCGGTTCTTGACGCCGCGGCGAACCCTGACCGCCGCCGCGGAAAGCCGGCGCAGCGGGTTGGCGATAGTGGAGGCCAGCAGCATCGACAGGATGGCGGTAACCAGGGCGGCAATGCCGAACACGCGCAGGATCGCCTTGCGCTCGGCCGCGACGATCTTGTCGATGTCGCCGCCTTCGGTCGACAGCATCAGCACGCCGAGAACGGCACGGAAGCGCTGGATCGGCACCGCCACGGAAACGATCTGCTCGCCCTGCTCCGATATCCGCACGATCGTCGACGGACTGCCGGTAAGCGCCTTGACCACTTCCGGAAACGCGGCACCGTTGCCGCCCGGCTGCTCGCGATAGACGGGCAGCTGCTTGTTGCGGAAGAAATCGAAGACGAATTTCTGGATGCGCTCCAGAAGGTCCGGCTGCTCCTCTTCGACCGGCGGCAGGTCGTAGCGAAGGATCTGGCCGCGCGAATAGAGATGGCGGGAATCGAGCAGCAGGTTGGCGTCACGGTCGTAAATGCGGGCGCGTGTGCGCGTCGGCGAGATCAAGCGCCTGAGCACCGGCGCCACGCGCTCCGGATTGATCGGGAAATCGAGATTGTCGAGCTGATCGGAGCCCGGGCCGAGGCTTTCGCCGGCCTGCAACTCGAGCAGCTTCTCCGGATCGATGCTGATCGAATCGGTCTCGACCGTCGCCGAGGCGGCGATCGCGCCGGCGATGATCTCGCCTTGAGTCATCAGGCTCTCGACACGGGCGTCGATCAGCCCGTCGCGAAAGGTATTGAGATAGAGAATGCCGGTGACCAGGACGGCAAGGCCGGCAAGGTTGAGAAAGAGGATACGCCGCGTCAGGCTGGAAAAGATGTGATGGCCGAGAAACCGGCGCATCGGCACCGTAATTTTCGACACGAAGGCGGGCAGAATCCGCGGCGGGCGCCTGGCGGCGCCCGACCGTCTCACTCGCTCTACTTGCACTGCCATCGAATAGCAGCTCCCGCTCGACTCAAGCTTCGCGGAACCGATATCCGACTCCGTAAAGGGTTTCGATCATTTCGAAGTCATCATCAACGGCCTTGAACTTTTTGCGCAGCCGCTTGATGTGACTGTCGATGGTGCGGTCATCGACATAGACCTGCTCATCATAAGCCGAATCCATCAGCGCATCACGGCTTTTTACGACCCCCGGACGCTGTGCCAGCGAATGCAGGATGAGGAACTCGGTGACGGTAAGCGTCACCGGCTCGCCCTTCCAGGTGCAGGTGTGGCGCTCCTGGTCCATGACAAGCTGGCCGCGCTCAAGCGACCGGGCCTGCTGGTTGGGCGCCTTGGCCGCCGCCTCGCGGGTGCTGGCGCGGCGCAGCACGGCGCGGACGCGCTCCACCAGAAGACGCTGCGAGAAGGGTTTGCGGATGAAGTCGTCGGCGCCCATCTTGAGGCCGAACAGTTCATCGATCTCATCGTCCTTGGAGGTCAGGAAGATTACCGGCAGGTCGGATTTCTGACGCATCCGGCGCAGCAACTCCATGCCGTCCATGCGCGGCATCTTGATGTCGAGGATGGCGAGGTTCGGCGGGCGCGCCGCCAGTCCCTCCAGCGCCGATGCCCCATCCGTGTAGGTTTCGACCCGATAACCCTCGGATTCGAGGGCGATCGAAACCGAAGTCAGAATGTTGCGATCGTCGTCGACAAGCGCGATTGTTGCCATTTCAAGCGGCTCCCTCATGAGCTGTCCCTTCTTTCGTCGAGAAGGGGCTTTTGCAGGACAAATTAGGTACAAAATGTGGCACAGGCTGTATCCGCTGTCACGCGCGGCATGTCGACGGCCACAATTGTACCTCGATATGGATTGGACGAATGAACATCGCCAATCCTTGGGCAACCATCAGTGTTTTTGCACATATAAACGATTTAAACAACTTTCAAAATATTTAAATCGATTAATGATTTGATATCATTCGCCTTTTCTGGTTTTGACGTTTTTAGCTCCTGCAATGGGGGTTCCGGAATTCGCCGGTAAAGACGCGGTAAATCGAAGAAGGGACACCCATGTCGGAAGCCGGCAAACGCAATCCTGCATGTGCAATCGATCGCATCGGCCTGAGAACCACGGGGGTGGTGCGCTATAATTTCGGCGCGGCCGCGCTCTACGAGGAGGCAATCCGCCGTGGCGAGGCCCGACTCACCGCGCATGGCGCGCTTGCCGCCGAGACCGGGCAGCACACCGGCCGCTCGCCCAGGGACAAATTCGTGGTGCGCGACGAAAGCACCGCGCCGCATATATGGTGGGACAACAACAAAGCGATTTCGCCGATCCAGTTCGATACGCTGCTTGCCGATTTTCGCGCCCACGCGGCCGGAAAGGATCTTTATGTGCAGGACCTGGTCGGCGGCGCCGACGAGGAACTGAAGCTGCCGACCAGGGTGATCACGGAGCTTGCCTGGCACTCCTTGTTCATCCGCAATCTGCTCATCCGACCGGCCGCCGCCGAACTCGAGCATTTCATGCCCGATTTGACGATCATCGACCTGCCGTCGTTCCGCGCCGATCCCGCCCGCCACGGCACGCGCGGCGAAACGGTGATTGCCGTCGATCTTTCGCACATGATCGTGTTGATCGGCGGTACCTCGTATGCCGGTGAGATGAAGAAGTCGGTGTTCACCGTACTCAACTATCTGCTCCCGGCAAAGGGTGTGATGCCGATGCACTGCTCGGCCAATGAAGGGCCCGTCGGCGACGCGGCCGTTTTCTTCGGCCTTTCCGGGACCGGCAAGACGACGTTGTCGGCCGACCCGTCGCGCACGCTGGTCGGCGACGACGAGCATGGCTGGGGACCGCACGGCATCTTCAATTTCGAGGGCGGCTGCTATGCCAAGACGATCAAGCTTTCGGCCGAAGCCGAGCCGGAGATCTTCGCCACCACCCAGCGCTTCGGCACGGTGCTGGAGAATGTGGCGCTCGACGCAGGCCGCGTGCCGGATTTCGACGACGGCGGGCTGACCGAAAACACACGCTGCGCCTATCCGCTCCACTTCATCCCCAACGCCAGCAAGACGGGGCGCGCCAGCCACCCGAAGAACATCATCATGCTGACCGCCGACGCATTCGGTGTGATGCCGCCGATCGCGCGGCTGACCCCGGCGCAGGCCATGTACCATTTCCTCTCCGGCTATACCGCCAAGGTGGCGGGGACCGAGAAGGGCGTTACGGAACCCGAAGCGACATTTTCGACATGCTTCGGCGCACCGTTCATGCCGCGGCATCCGTCGGAATATGGCAATCTGCTGCGCGAGCTCATCGCCCGCCACGGCGTCGATTGCTGGCTGGTCAACACCGGCTGGACCGGCGGCGCCTACGGCACCGGCAAACGAATGCCGATCAAAGCAACACGGGCGCTGCTTGCGGCGGCGCTCGACGGCTCGCTAAAAGCGGCCGACTTCCGCACCGACCCCAATTTCGGTTTCGACGTACCGGTGACGGTTGCCGGCGTCGACCGCGCCATTCTCGACCCTAGATCGACCTGGATCGACAAGCCCGCCTACGACCGGCAGGCGGCAAGGCTGGTCGGCATGTTCGTCGACAATTTCGAGAAATTCGAAGCCCATGTCGACGCCACGGTGCTCGGCGCCGCACCACGCATGCAGGTAGCGGCTGAATAGCCGTCGCCCCTGGTGATGCTTCAAGGCCCGGCTTCGATCGGGCCTTTTCTTTTTTCGCCTGCCGCGCCATGAGTGCGGCATGAACGCCGACGACAAGATCATCATTACCGACGATGCGGTGATTAATCCGGGCGACCTGCACGAGGACTTCATCCGTTCGTCCGGCCCGGGCGGCCAGAACGTCAACAAGGTGGCGACGGCAGTGCAATTGCGCTTCGATGCCGCCAATGCGGCTGGCCTGTCGGAGCGGGTGCGCGAACGGACCATCAAGCTTGCCGGCCAGCGCGCCACCAAGGACGGCGTCATCGTCATTGAAGCCGGACGCTTCCGCACCCAGGAGCAGAACCGGGCGGACGCCCGGGCGCGGCTGACGGCACTGGTCGCCAAGGCCGCCGAACCACCACCACCGCCGCGCAAGAAGACCAGGCCGTCCAAAGGCGCGGTCGAAAGACGGCTCAAGAGCAAGGCCGGGCGCGGCTCGATCAAGAAACTGCGCGGCCGGGTCGGGGATGAGTGACAGCCGAAGCGGCTTCGGATCTCAGATCGTCGGTTAAAGCGCGCAGCCACCGTCGGAGGCGGCTTTCGGGTCGCCGTTTTCATTTGACGGTGGCATTCTGATTTCTCCAGACCAACGGATTAAGCGACGCGATGCTCGTACTGCCCAAAGGCGTCCGCCATATGCCCGGCTACCTGTCGCGCGCCATGCAGGAAGTGCTGGTTGAAGATATCAGGCAGATCGTGCAGAACGCCCCGCTGTTCGTGCCGGCGATGCCGCGTACCGGCAAGGAGATGAGCGTGCGCATGACCAATTGCGGTCCGCTGGGCTGGGTCACCGACAAGGAGCACGGCTATCGCTACCAGCCGACCCATCCGGTGACCGGAAGGCCTTGGCCGCCGATCCCGGAGATGCTGCTCGAACTGTGGCGGGATGTATCTGCCTATGCGCACCTGCCGGAAGCCTGCCTGGTCAATTTCTATTCGCAGGATGCCAAGATGGGTCTTCACCAGGACCGCGACGAGAGCGATTTCTCCGCGCCTGTCGTCTCGGTGTCGCTCGGCGACGATTGCCTGTTCCGGGTCGGCCAGACGACGCGCGACGGCGCCACCAAATCGTTCAGGCTGAGGAGCGGCGACGTCGTCGTGCTTGGCGGCGAAGGGCGGCTCTGCTTTCACGGCGTCGACCGTATCTACCCGTCGACCTCGGCATTGCTTAGGAGTGGCGGCCGCATCAATCTGACGCTGCGACGGGTGACGATGCCGAAATAGGCTGTTCGGGTGGCCGGTGGCCCGGGCGGACATAATCGTCGCGCAGATAGATGCGCTCGGTCTCGTCCTCGATAAGAATGCGGTAGTGCGCCAGGATGGCGTCAAAGCCAAAACGCTCCATCAGTTGGCTTGTCCACATCGTGTTGTTTTTCTTGAAGACGACGATATCCGGGCGCAGACGCACGAACTCTTCGCGTTTGCTTTCGACGTAGCGCGCCATGATGGCTCGGTAACGCATGGCTTCGGCGGTGTCACCCGAGAGAGCTGCCTGCCGGGACAGGGAAAGTGCGAACGCTCCAAGCCAATCGCTGACGTGGGTCGAAACGAACTGCCCATCGATCATACGGTTCAACGGATGTCCCGAGGAAATATCCGAACTAACCAACGCTACGGTCGGCCGATCGGTGGCGGCGCGAATTGCGGCAACCAGCGCCGGCCCTGGTTTCTGGGTGCTCCAGTACGGCAAGAAAGCGATTGCCACCGCCGCCAATGCCCAAGCTCGCGAAGGAGCCGTCACGAACGTCAACAGCTTCGACGGCTGCTGCACGATCCTGGGCAGTGCCAACAGGCAGAAAATGGCTGCCGCGGCGCAAAGGATCGCGGGATAGGCATGATAAGACCAGCCTTTGGCTTGGTAGAACAGCGGAAACATGCCAGCGATCGATGCCGCCAACGCTACCGCCGCCAGCTCTGGAAACTGTCTGGCAGGCCACAGCCACCAGATCAGGAAGACAAGGAAACACCACGAGAAACCGTAGCCGATCACAATCGGCCAAAAGATGCCGATCTTTGCATAAACGTCCGCCAAGAGGGGATAGATGTCGCGCACGAATTCCGGATGGATCAGCGTGACCGTGCCGAGATAGACAACGCAGATGCCGCCAATGACCCAGTGTTCCAGGGCGAAGATCGATTTCAGACTGCGCCGGCGCACTGCAACGACCAGCGCCGGCGCCAACACCATGATCGCATAGTAGGGCTTGACCAGCAGCAGAATGCTGCCCGACAGGCCGGCGAGTGCGGCGAGCCCGGGGTCTGGTTGGGCAGCTGCATCTCTGCGCGCGCGCCAGGCATGAAGCGCAAGCAGCGGCATGAAAAGTGCCATGCCGATATGCTCCCGCTCGCTGAAGGCATTTCCGGGGAAGACCACCAACATTGCGCAAAACGCTGGCCCCAGTGCAAACAATGATGCAGTTTCGGTGAAACCCGCACGCTTGACGATCACGCCCGAGAGCGAAAGTCCGATAAGCACGGCAAGGTATGTCCAGGCCTCAACCAGGATTTCCGGGGCGGTGCCCAGCAATCTAGCTGCAGCCACTGGCGGCAGATAGAGCCAGACGCTGAATGGGGGATTGGTCTCGTAGATTTGCGAGTAAAGCCGCTCACCGGACAGCATACGCTCGCAGACCGTGATCAGCCAGCTAGTGTCGGGAACAGTCCCCCAACGTCGCTGCCAGAAGATCGAGAAGACGGTGACTGCGGCAATGGCCAGGACATTGCGGCTAGGAAGCAGCGACGCCGCAATATCCCGGTCGCGCCAGCGGCTCAAGCCGCCAATGTCGTTCGAGACGCTCATGCTGTTGCACCGAGGCTCTCGAGATCGAGCCATATGTCGTCCAGTGGAGCGATTGGATCCAGCCGTGTCATGGGTTTCCGGGGGCTCCTGCTCAATCGGTTTGGAGCGGCGCAGGCGCCGTGTAACGCAGATAGACAGTGATTTCCGGCTCGGCGTGCAGCAGACGATAGCCGGCCAAGGCGACCTGGATCCGCTTGTCCTGCAGCATCAGGGCAGTCCACGCCGGCGAGCCTGACAGCACGATATCGGGCTTCTTCGCTGATATCTCGGCGGCGTTTTCGCCGATCACCCGATCGCGGATGCTTTCAAGTTCCGGTCTCCGTTCGAGATCGCCGGTGACGCGGGCGAGCGTGTCCGCGTTGGAGACCGCCCAGGCGCTCGGATGGCGTGATATGAACCTGCCGCCGACCAGCCTGGCGAGGGGATGGGCAACCTGCATCTGGTCGGCAATCGACATGATGGCCGGGGTTTCGACCGTTGCGCGGATCGCGGCGACAGACCGGGCGATCGGGCCGTTATCCGTCGTCAGCGCCGCGTACTGTGCCCTGACCGCTATTTGCAGCACCAGCACGCAGCCGAAGATCAGGGCGGCCTTGCGAACGAAGCCTGCACTGCCGAATGTGCCGAACCGCACAAGCTGGATGCCAAATGCAAGTGTCGCAACAACGACCATCGGCAGCGCGTGATTGGGCCAACCCTTGCCCATGACAATGAAGGCCGGAATGAACCCCAGGGCGGTCAGGAGCGGAATCCTGACGTCCCAGTTCGTCTTTCTCAGGCCGCCGGCCGCAAGCACGGTGGCGGCGGCCAGAAGCAGCACCACTTTCGGCCAGTTTGCCAGCATATCGGCGGCAGAGGCCCTCAACGGAAGATAGACCTCCCTGACCAAGGGCAGGACGTCGCTGACGTAAGCGCGGTCGAAGAGCGCGATGGACGCTATATAGGCGGCCACGATCGCAGCGCCCACCAGGTTCTCTGCGACGAAGAGCGGTCTCAGCGACCGCCTTTCAAGCGCAAGACAGAGCGACGGCAACATGAAGGCCAGCACAAAATAGGGCGGCTTGACCATGACCACGACCGCCGCGCCGAAACCCGCGACCATGTGCTCCAGGCGCGAGCCCGCGCTGAAATCCAGGTTCCGCTGACGTGTGCATTGCAACGCCACCCAAGGCAGAATGGCAATCAATGCGAAGTGCTCGCGTTGGCCGAATTGATCCGGCATGAAACACAGGATCAAAAACAGGGCCGCCGCTGCCGCCCACAGCGCATGGGGCTGCCGGTAGACCGGTTCATCGCGCGCGAGAATACGGACGGAACCGAAAAGACTGGCCAGGCTCAGGCAAACGACGCCAAGCGTCAGCCAGAATTCCGCACGTATGCCGGTGAGCTTTTCCAGGAGCATGAATGGCATGTAGAGCCAGATCGAGAAAGGTGGGTTCGTCTCCACGATGTCCGTGTTGAGCCGCTCTCCGCCAAGCAGGCGGTCGCAGACGACCAGAAGCCATGACACGTCGACATTGGTCGGGATTGCAACGGTGGATAGCCAGACGGCGTATGTGACGACCAGGCAGGCCAGCAGCAACAAAGCACCCGCTACGCCCGCAAAGGGCGAGAAGCGGTTGGCGCCGGGCAGCAGTTCATTGAGGGGTCGCGCGCTAGAGACCACGAAACACCCAGCGCCCGAGGACGACATAGTTGATGACCGGCACGGCAATGCAGGTAAGCAGGATCGGGACTGCGGCGGGGATGCCGAGCATCTGGGTCAAAAGCGCCGGCAGGGCGATCGCGACGGCGAGGCCGGAAGCGGTGAGCAGGAGGAAGCGGGGCAGTTCCATCGCGTGGCTGCCGCCCGAGGTGAAGGTGAAATATTTATGGCCGGTGTAGGAGAACAGCGCGGCGACGGCGTAGGCCGCAAACGATGTGAGCGCCGCCGGCAGGGCCGCCGTCGCCTGTCCACGCGACAGCAGGAAAGCGCAAACGGCGTAGATCAGTGTCGACGCAATGCCAATCAGCGCAAAGCGCGATAGTCGACGATACGAGCCGGTGCCCATAACGCGGTCAAGCTGCCAATTTCTCGTCGAGGCGAGCGGTTTCGACGGCGCTGTCCCTGCGGAACACCGCCAGCAGCGAAACGCCGAAGGGCAGGTTTGCATTTGGTATGATGCGGCCTTCCGCCGAAAACACTGCCTTCATCGCCGCATTCAGTGGTTTCGGCGGCGTGGCATGACCGGCTGGCAAGGCCGGCCTGCGCAACCTGTCCACCAGTCGTGCCAGCGCCGCTACCGGGAAGAGCGCGGCATTTGTGTAGCTCAGCCGGTCGATCGCGAAACCAGCCTTTTCAATTCGTTCACGCAGCAGATTGCGTGAATAGCGCCGCATGTGATGCAGCCCAACATCATGCGTGCTCCACAACCATTGGTGTGCTGGCACCGTGAGGACGACGCCGCCGCCCGGCTTCAGCATCTGGCGGATCGCGGCAAGCGACGCCTCGTCTTCGGCGACATGTTCCAGCACGTCGAACAGGCAGACGAGGTCGCAGCTTTGCGGCGCGACAGGAATGTTGTCCGGCAGATGTCCGGCGAGGAAGTCGCGGCCGGTCTTTTCCCAGGCAATCCTGCGCGCGAGATCGCTCATCTCGACTGCCGTCACTGCGCCGAACTGCTCCAGCATCCGGATGTTGCCGCCGGTGCCGGCGCCGATCTCGACGATGCGCGCGTTTTCAGGCAGGCCGATGCTGCGAATGACCGCCTCGGCGATGGCGCGACGCCCGCAGAACCACCAATGCTCGTCTTCGGTGGCAGCCATCTGTCGGTAGGCGTCGATCTCCATCAGCTCATTCCCTCATATTTGCGGCGCACGATGTAGATCGGACGCTGCTTGATCTCGGCGTAGACCCTGCCGAGGTATTGTCCGATGATGCCGATGCCGAGTAACTGGATGCCGCCAAGGAAAAGAACACTGACCAGCAGGGAGGCGTAGCCGGGCACATCAACGCCAAAGATCATTGTCTTGGCGACGATCAGCAGGCCGTAGAGGAACGACAGCGCGGAAATCGTCGCGCCGACATAGGTCCAGATTTCAAGCGGAGCGGTGGAGAAGCTGGTGATGCCTTCGAGCGCGAAGTTCCACAGCTTCCAGCCGGAGAATTTCGACTGGCCGGCGATGCGCTGATCGCGGACATATTCGACGCTTGCGGTGCGGAACCCGACCCAGGCGAACAGGCCCTTCATGAAACGACGGCGTTCGGGCAAAGACCGCAGCGCCTGGATGACCTGGCGGTCGATCAAACGGAAGTCGCCGACATCGTGCGGGATCTTCTGCTGCGCGATCCAGTTGTGAACGCGGTAGAACATCGAAGCGGAGCGCTGCTTGAGAAAGCTGTCGCTCGACCGATTGGCTCGCTTGGCCAGAACAACCTCAAAACCCTCGCGCCACTTTTCCACAAGCAGCGGAATGACATGCGGCGGATCCTGCATATCGACATCCATCGGGATCGCTGCATCGGCATCGCAGCTGTCGAGCCCCGCGGTCATCGCGGCTTCCTTGCCGAAATTGCGTGAAAGGTCGATTACGTGGATGCGTGGATCGGTCTGTTGGGCTTCGATCAGCTTTTCGAGCGTCGTATCGCTGCTGCCGTCGTTGACGAAGATGAACTCGAGGGCAACGCCTTTGTCCTTCAGCGGCGCGGTGCTTTCGCATACCGCCTTCAGGAATGGAGCAATTGCGCCTTCCTCATTGTGGACAGGCACGATCAGGGCAATCGTTGCGCCGCCGCTGCCCGGACGTGCGATGCGGTCAGCTGCCGGCCGATCGATGTTTAGGAATGGCGCATTCATTTGTTTGCCGAGCCCGCAGATCAGGCCCGACAATAGAAAGACTGGGTTAAGATGACTTTAAGGAATGCCCCGGGATTTCACAGTTTCCTGAGCGCCACTTCCTCGACCAGATGGTTGGCGCCCTTGCGCAGGATGAGATCGGCACGGGCGCGGGTCGGCAATATATTCTCGCGCAGATTCTTCAGGTTGATGTTGGTCCACAGGCCCTCGGCGATGGCGCGGGCCGCATCCTCGGAAAGTTGCGAATAGCGGTGAAAGAAGGAGGCCGGGTCGCGGAAGGCGGTTTCGCGCAGCCGCATGAAGCGGGCGATATACCAGTGATGGATCAGCGCCTCCTCGGCATCGATGTAGATGGCAAAGTCGAAGAAATCCGACAGGAAAGGCACGATCTTGCCGTCCTTCGGCAGCTTACCCGGCTGCAGGACATTAATGCCTTCGAAGATCAGGATGTCGGGCCGGTCGATGGTCTGGAACTCGCCCGGAATGACGTCATAGGTCAGGTGCGAATAGACCGGCGCGCGGACGTTGCGCTGCGCCGATTTGATGCCGGACAGGAAGCGCAGCAGCGCGCCGACGTCGTAGCTGTCGGGAAAGCCCTTGCGCTCCATCAGGTTGTTGCGGCGCAGGACTTCGTTCGGCAGCAGGAAGCCGTCGGTGGTGACCAGGTCGACCTTGGGACTCGACGGCCAGCGCGCCAGCAGCTCCTTTAGCACGCGCGCCGTGGTCGATTTGCCGACCGCCACGGAACCGGCAATGCCGATGATGAACGGTGTCTTGGCCGCGTCCAGCGCGTTGAAGAAGGCCTGGCGTTGCCTGAACAGGAGTTGACTGGCTTCGACATGAGCCGACAACAGCCGCGACATCGAAAGATAGATGCGCTCGACCTCGTGGAGATCGACCGGATCGTTCAGCGACCGCAGACGACGGACCTCGTCCTCGGTGAGCGTCATCGGCGTATCGGCGCGGAACCGCGACCATTGCTCGGCCGAGAAGAAACGATAGGGTGAATACTTCTCGGTAGGAGCGAGCTGGTCCATCGAGTTCCTCCGCAGCGATCAGCCCCGGTCCAGCCGAGACGCCTTTTCGGCGATACCCGAACGACCGGTGCGGCGTTCAAGCTCGTTGAGCACATCGCTCAGCGGAATGTCCGCTATGCCGAGAACGACAAGCCAATGATAAATGAGATCGGCGCTTTCCGAAACAAGCGCGGCCCTATCGGCGCTGACGGCTGCGATCACCGTTTCGACCGCCTCTTCGCCGAGTTTCTGCGCTGCCTTGCTCATGCCGCGCTGAAAGAGCTTGGCCGTCCACGAATCCGGATCGCCGGAACGTGCGCGTTCGCCAATAATCTTCTCCAGATCGGAGAGCGAGAACTCGGTCATGACGGCGTTTACAGCCTCTTCTTAGCCGGAAAGGCTCTAGGACCGATTACCCGGCGAGTCCAGCCGCATCGGCAGTCCGGCCTGAGCCATGTGCAGCTTGGCTTCGGCGATGCTGTAGGTGCCGAAATGGAAGATCGACGCCGCCAGCACCGCGCCGGCATGGCCGTCGCGAATGCCTTCGACAAGGTGGTCGAGCGTGCCGACGCCACCGGAAGCGATGACCGGCACGCGTACGGCATCGGCGACCGCGCGGGTAAGGGCTATGTCGTAGCCGGCCTTGGTGCCGTCGCGGTCCATCGATGTTAGCAGGATCTCGCCGGCGCCGAGATCGACCACTCGCCGAGCGAACTCGACGGCGTCGATGCCGGTCTTCTCGCGGCCGCCATGGGTGAATATCTCCCAGCGATCAGCCTCGCTCGCAGCGGACACTTTCTTGGCATCGATGGCGACGACGATGCACTGGTTGCCGAATTTGTCGGCAGCCTCGGCGACAAAATTTGGGGTCTTCACCGCCGCCGTGTTGATCGACACCTTGTCGGCGCCGGCCAGTAGCAGCTTCCTGATGTCGGCGACCTGACGGACGCCACCGCCAACGGTCAGCGGCATGAAACATTGTTCGGCGGTGCGGGCGATGACATCGAAAATGGTCTCGCGGTTTTCCGACGAGGCGGTGATGTCGAGAAAGCAGAGCTCGTCGGCGCCGGCCGCGTCATAGGCTTTTGCCGCTTCGACGGGATCGCCGGCATCGACCAGGTCGACGAAATTGACGCCCTTGACGACACGGCCGTTCTTGACGTCGAGACAGGGGATGACGCGGGCTTTCAGCATCAGATCCTCTCGATCGCCGCAAGAAAGTCGACAAGCAGCTGGCCGACGACGGGCGGAACTTCGGACTGGGAATCAAAGGCCGGGTCGTAGGCCGAGAGCGTCACGCCGACGATTGGGATTGACCTGGCCAGTCCGCAGGCAAGCTGCCGTAGCTGTTCCGGACTCGGGCCTCCCGGGTGCGCGTAGCGGTTCACCTGCAACACATCCGGATCGAGGACATCCAGGTCGAGATGCAGATGCGCCCGCACAGTCCCTGTCGCCGTGAGCTTTCCGACCATATCGAGTGCACCGGCACATTCGGTGCGCACGATCGGCAAAGTTTCCAGCAGTCGCTTTTCGTCGGGATCGAGGTCGCGGGCATCGACCAGCATGCAGCGCGCCGGGTCTATCGGCCGGAACCCCGGAATTGCTGCCGCCATCGGATGCCAGCAGAGCCCGAGCGTCGCCGCCAGCGCCATGCCGTCGAGAAAGCCGTAGGAGGACGTCTCCGGCGTGTTGAGATCGCCATGCTGGTCGATCCAGATGATCGAATCCGCAACTTCACCGGCGACCGCACCGGCGGCGGTCAGGCAATTTCCAGCAAGGATAATGGGGAAGCGTCGTCCATCGCGGGCGAGGTTAGCCTTGGTCGCGACGGCGTTGCAGACGGCGAAGCCGGTTGCAATTTCGCGCCCCTGCTCGTCTCCGACCTTGCCGATATCTTCGACGGCGACGTCATGGCCAGCCACGGTCAGGGCTTCGACCAGCCCACCGCCGATGATGGCATCCGGCCCCTGGCCGCACCCTTCGTGATAGTGCCCGCTGTCGTAGGGAGCAACGATAATCGAGACCTTCACGTTTCACACCCCTGCCATCGGTTTGCCGCGCAGGATCGCCAATGCCTCGGCTGGGTCGATGCGGCCGTCGTAGAGGGCGCGTCCGGAGATCGCGCCTTCGAGCTTGCGGGCATCGGGCATGGTCATGCGCACGATGTCGGCGATCGAGGCGAGCCCGCCCGAGGCGATAACCGGGATCGACACCGCGTCGGCGAGATCGATGGTGGCGTCCCAGTTGATACCGGTCAACACACCGTCGCGGTCAATATCGGTGTAGATGATGGCGGCGACGCCGGCACCCTCGAATTTCCTCGCCAGTTCAATGACGCCGAGGCTCGAGGCTTCAGCCCAGCCTTCGACCGCGACCTTGCCGCCCTTGGCGTCGATGCCGACGGCGATCTTGCCCGGGAATGCCTTGCAGGCCTGCCTGACCAGATCCGGATCGCGCACCGCCACGGTGCCAAGAATGACGCGGGCCAGCCCACGGTCGAGCCAGTCCTCGATCTGCGCCAGGGTGCGGATGCCGCCGCCGAGCTGCACCGGATTGCTCGTCGCCTTCAGGATGGCGCCGACCGCGGCGCTGTTGACGCTCTGGCCCTTGAAGGCGCCGTTGAGGTCGACGACGTGCAACCATTCGAAGCCCTGCTCTTCGAAGGCGCGCGCCTGAGCGGCGGGATCGTCATTGTAGATGGTGGCGGTGGCCATGTCGCCATGCCTGAGGCGCACGCATTTGCCGTCCTTGAGGTCTATCGCCGGAAACAGAAACACCTTCAGGCGCCTTCGACGATGACAAAGTGGCCGGTCGAGCCGGCTAGCCTGTACTTCAAGGCCTCCTGGTATTCAGGCGAGCCGTAGCATTCCAGCGCCTTTTCATAGGATTCGAATTCCACCAGCACGTGGCGATTGCCTGCCGGTCCTTCCGGGCTGGTGTACCGCCCGGCGCGCACCGGGAACTTCGCGCCGTATTTCGCGAAAGCCGCGGCATTGGCCTCGATGTACTGCTTGTAGATCTCGGGATCGTGGACATCGACCATTGCCATCCAATAGCCCCTCTTGCTCATGGTTCAGGGCCTCCAGCCTAGGAAATTGGTGATCAGCGCCAGGCCCAGCGCCTGGCTCTTCTCGGGGTGGAACTGCGTTCCGGCTAGGTTGTCGCGGGCGACAGCGGCCGTTACCGGGCCGCCATAGTCGGCAACCGCCAGCACCTCATCCTCCTTCCGTGCATCGAGATGGTAGGAGTGGACGAAATAGGCGTGCAGTCCCTTGCCACCCGTCGCAATGCCGGAAAACAGCGGATGCTTGCGCTTCAGGTCAATCGTGTTCCAGCCGATCTGCGGGATCTTCAGTGTCGGATCGGCCGGCGTGATCTCCTTGACGTCGCCGGCGATCCAGCCAAAGCCCTTTGTGACGGTCTTTTCCAGGCCTCGCTCCGACATCAGCTGCATGCCGACGCAGATGCCGAGGAACGGCCGAGCCTTGGCGATCGCCACCTCCTCGACCGCTTCCCACATGCCGGCGACCGCACGCAGTCCAGCGGCGCAATCGGCATAGGCACCGACGCCGGGCAGGACGATGCGGTCGGCGGTCCTGACCCGCTCGGCATCGGCGGTGAGTTCGATCGCGGCGGCAATGCCGGCTTCATGCGCGGCACGCTCGAAGGCCTTGGTGGCCGAGCGCAGATTGCCCGACCCGTAATCGATGATCGCCACCCTCATCTCAGGGCTTTCCCGGAATATGGTTCAGCCCCAGCGCCAGGCCCATCTGCGCCGACCGGGCATGTGCTGCGTCTGGGACGATGCGTTGCACCGTCGGTTGTTCAGCCGACTGAGCATCGGCTTCCAACGCATAGCGGACGTCTGCGTCGTCGAGCCTGTCGGCCTCGACCACGCCCCATTCATGCCAGCCACGACGACGCAGGGCTGCGATCCGCAAGGCCTGCCCTTCCAGTCCGACAAAGAGCATGACAAGCAGGGATAAAAGCGAGCCGGCTGTTTCCAGGTCCAGCCTTTCGCCCAGCATCGAGAGCAGGCCCATGGCGACAAACGCCAATGCCGCCTCGACCCAGAGCCGGTGCCAGGCCAGCCACAGCGGCGGCACCAAGAAGCCGAGCCAGGCAAAGCCGTCACGGATAAAAGTAGTGTCCACGCTTTCGCTGCGGCCTGGCGGCTCCATCACGACAAAGATGGCCATGACGCTATCCTTTCAGGGATCCCTTGGTGGAGGGAACCGCGTCCGGCTGGCGCGGGTCGCGCTCAAGCGCCGAACGCAGCGCACGCGCCACGGCCTTGAAGCAGGTCTCGGCGACGTGGTGGTTGTTGGCGCCGTAATGATTGGTGACATGAAGCGTGATGCCGGCATTCTGCGCCAGCGCGTGGAAGAATTCGCGCACCAGCTCGGTGTCGAACGTACCGATCTTCGGCGACGAGAATGAAACATTCCAGACCAGAAAAGGCCGGCCGGAGACATCGATTGCCGCCCGCGTCAGTGTCTCGTCCATGGCGAGATCGATCGAGGCGTAGCGCATGATGCCGCGCCGCTCGCCCAATGCCTTGGCCAGCGCCTGGCCGAGCGCAATGCCCGTATCCTCGACCGTGTGGTGGTCGTCTATGTGCAGGTCGCCCTTGGCCTTCACGGTCATGTCGATCAGCGAATGGCGCGACAACTGGTCCAGCATATGGTCGAAGAAGCCGACGCCCGTCGAAACGTCGGATTTGCCCGAGCCGTCGACCTGAACCGACACGGCGATGTCGGTTTCCCTGGTCTTGCGGCTTATCTCGGCGGAACGGGGCGCCATGACCTCATCCTTGTCTCAGATTTTGCACGATTCAGGCGTTCACATGCCTGAAAACGAAAGCCTTCTAGCAGCATGATCCGGCGATTGCCAGTTACCGCTGCGGAGCACAGTCCGGCCCGGCGGATGGCCGGTTTGCAATCGTCCGGCCTATGCATACATATGGCCGATCAAGTCACTCGTAACGCGCCGATCGCCTCGATGGGATCGGTGCTTATCGGAGCAGAAAATGTCGAATGAACTGACCATGCATGCCACGACCATCCTGACCGTGCGCAAGGGCGGCAAGGTGGTGATCGCCGGCGACGGCCAGGTCAGCCTCGGCCAGACCATCATGAAGGGCAACGCCAAGAAGGTGCGCCGCATCGGCAAAAGCGGCAACGTCATCGCCGGTTTCGCCGGCGCCACCGCCGATGCTTTCACGCTGCTTGAGCGACTCGAAGCCAAGCTCGAACAATATCCCGACCAGCTGACACGTGCCTGCGTCGAGCTCGCCAAGGACTGGCGCACCGACCGCTATTTGCGGCGGTTGGAAGCGATGATGCTGGTGGCCGACAAGTCGGTGTCGCTGGCGCTGACCGGCACCGGCGACGTGCTGGAGCCCGAATTTGGCATCATGGCCATCGGCTCGGGCGGCAATTACGCGCTGGCAGCGGCACGCGCGCTGGTGGACAGTGACAAGGGCGCAGAGGAGATCGCCCGCAAGGCGATGCAGATCGCGTCAGACATTTGCGTCTACACCAACAACAGCTTCGTCGTCGAAACCCTCGATGCCGCCTGAGCGGAGCCTCCGCTACGGTTTTCGGCCGGTGACCGAGAGGGACCTGCCGATGATCGCCGGCTGGCTTGCCGAGCCGCATGTTGCCGAGTGGTGGGACGATCCCGAGACCGAGATCGCGCAGATCCGCGAGCACATCGACAGCATTTCGGTCGAGCCGCTGATTATCGAGCTCGACGGCAAGCCCATCGGCTATTTGCAGAGCTACGATCCGCATCTGGAGGACGGCCATCCCTATAGCGACCAGCCGTTCGGCACGCTCGGCATCGATCTGTCGATCGGCGTGCCGGAGCTTGTCGGGGTCGGCCACGGCTCGGCGATCGTCCGGCAGTTCGTCGAGCAGCTTTTCGAGGAAGGTACGCCGCGCGTCATCATCGACCCAGACCCCGCCAATGCACGAGCTACCCGTGCCTATGAAAAGGCCGGTTTCACGGCTATCGATCGCAGGAAGTCGGAATATGGCGATGCCGTGCTGATGGCGATTGATGCCCCAGAGGGTGATGCCGGACAGGGTGACGCAAAAGAGGGGCAATAGCAGCATGAGTGTATCCAGCGACAAAACCGTCTCGGCCTACTACGACAGTTGGCGAATGGGGCTTCTGCTGGTTCTCGGCCTGGTCATCTTCCAGGCCGGGGTCCTTTACGGCATGGGGCGGACGCCGATCTGTACCTGCGGCTATGTCAAGCTGTGGCACGGCATCGTGCAGAGCTCGGAGAATTCCCAGCATATTTCCGACTGGTACAGCTTCTCGCACATCATTCACGGTTTCCTGTTCTATGCGCTGGCGTGGTTCCTTTTCCCGCGCTCGCCGATCGGGCTCAGGCTGGCCTTTGCGGTGGTTATAGAGGGCGGCTGGGAGCTGCTCGAGAACAGCCCTTTCATCATCGATCGCTATCGCGCCGGCACGATCTCGCTCGACTATTATGGCGACAGCATCATTAATTCGGTGTCGGACACGCTGGCCATGGTGCTGGGGTTTGTCATGGCGCGAAGGCTTCCTATATGGGTGGTCGTAACCCTCGCCCTCATCTTCGAATTCGGTGTCGGCTATCTCATCCGGGACAATCTGACACTCAACGTGATCATGCTGCTGCATCCGTTCGAGTCCATTCGGCAGTGGCAAAGTGGAATTTAGTGACATGAGCACCTTCTCTCCTCGCGAAATCGTTTCGGAACTCGACCGCTTCATCATCGGCCAGAAAGACGCCAAGCGTGCCGTGGCGATTGCCTTGCGCAACCGCTGGCGCCGCCAGCAGCTCGAGGGCCAGATGCGCGAAGAGGTGATGCCGAAGAATATCCTGATGATCGGCCCGACCGGCGTCGGCAAGACCGAGATTTCGCGCCGCCTGGCACGCCTTGCCGGTGCGCCTTTCGTTAAGGTCGAAGCCACCAAGTTCACCGAGGTCGGTTATGTCGGCCGCGATGTCGAGCAGATCATTCGCGACCTGGTCGAGATCGCCATCGGGCTGGTTCGCGAGAAGATGCGCGAGGACGTCAAGGCGCGTGCCCACATCAACGCCGAGGAACGGGTGCTCGAAGCGCTCGTCGGCAAGACGGCGAGCCCGGCCACCCGTGACAGTTTCCGCAAGAAGCTGCGCGACGGCGAGCTCGACGACAAGGAGATTGAGATCGAAGTGGCCGATACCGGCAATGGCGGCATGCCCGGCTTCGAGATCCCCGGCATGCCGGGCGCCAATATCGGCGTGCTCAACATCAACGATATGCTGTCGAAAGCGATGGGCGGCAAGAAGACCAAGTTGCGCAAGACGACCGTCAAGGAGTCCTACGGGCTATTGATCAGCGACGAGTCCGACAAGCTGCTCGATCAGGACGAAGTGGTGCGCAGGGCACTCGAATCGACCGAGAATGACGGCATTGTCTTCCTTGACGAGATCGACAAGATCGCCTCGCGCGAAGGCGGCATTGGTGCCGGTGTTTCGCGTGAAGGTGTGCAGCGCGACCTGCTGCCGCTGGTCGAAGGCACCACGGTTGCGACCAAATACGGACCGGTGAAGACCGACCACATCCTGTTCATCGCCTCGGGTGCGTTCCACGTCGCCAAGCCCTCCGATCTGCTGCCGGAATTGCAGGGCCGCCTGCCGATCCGCGTCGAGCTGCGGGCGCTGGAGAAGGGCGATTTCGTCCGCATCCTCACCGAGACCGAAGCCAGCCTGATCAAGCAGTATATCGCGCTGATGAAGACCGAAGGCGTCGACCTGGTCTTCACCGACGACGCCATCGATTCGTTGGCCGGCATCGCCGTGGACCTCAACGCCAGCGTCGAGAATATTGGCGCCAGGCGGCTGCAGACGGTGATGGAACGGGTGCTGGACGATATCTCCTATGACGCGCCGGACCGCAACGGCACCTCGGTGACCATCGATGCCGCCTATGTCGAGAAGCATGTCGGCGACCTCTCCAGAAACACGGACTTGTCGCGTTTCATCCTGTAGGAGACGCTTCACTCTCGAAGAGGGTCGGGGAATTGCTCCCGGCCTCCCCAATTTGGCCCAGCATTCCCGATGTGTGGCCAAATGGAAGCATCCGGCAAGCTTTCGTCCCGTCGGGTGCAGGCGTCTCTCGACTCCCGGTGGAGCATTACCTAGTTTGCCGGCGACTATTTGGGCGGCGGCGCATGAAAAAACTGATCCTCGTCATTTTGGGGCTGACGCTGGCGGCAGCCATGTTCGCCGCGCAAGCGGCAACGATGGTGCCGCCGGGCAACCGCAACACCGAGCAGCCCGACATACCGGGCGCTTCGAGCCGGCGCACCCAGGCGACCAACACCACCTTCCAGGCGAAATACCGCAAAGTCTTTGCGCTGCTCCAGAACGATGCCGAGCTGCGCGGTAAGATCAAGCAGGCAGCCGCGGCCTATGACATCGACCCAATCCATATCGTTGGAGCCATCGTCGGCGAGCATACCTATAATGTCGATGCCTATGACCGGCTGCAGACCTATTACGTCAAGGCGATCTCGTATCTGTCGAGCAAGCTCTCCTTTGCCTATGATGGCGAGGACATCACCGATTTCGTGCAACGGCCGCAATTTGCGAAATGCGCAGGGAAGTCCGACAGCTACGATCTGTGGGAGTGCCGCGAACAGGTGTGGAACCGGTCGTTCCGCGGCAAAACCGTCAACGGCGAGAGCTTTCCCAACGACCGCTTCGGCGCCACTTTCTTCCAGCCTTATTATGCCGGCCAGACTTTTGGCCTTGGCCAGCTCAATCCGCTGACGGCACTGCAGATGAGCGACCTCGTGCACAAGGTTTCCGGCCTGCCGGAACTCGACGTCGGCGACCCCAATGCGGTGTACAAGACAATCATGGACCCTGACCTGACACTGCCTTATGTCGCGGCGACGATAAGGAAGTCGATCGACGCCTATAAAAGCATTGCCGGCTTCGACATCTCAGGCAATCCCGGCATCACGTCGACGCTCTACAATGTCGGCAATCCCGAACAGCGCGCCTATGCGCTGAAAGCCGAGAACGACAAGCGCCGCGCTGCGGGCGAGCCGGAAAAGCTGCCCGAGGAAAATTACTATGGCTGGCTGGTCAACGACAAGCTGCCGGAGCTGAAAGCGCTGTTTTAGCCGAACGCGTTCGGTCAACTATCCACGCGGCGGATCAAGCCGCCAGCAGCGATTTTAATTTGACCGCCTGCGAGACTAGCGATTCCGGCGCCGGCCTTGCCTGCTTTGCAATCAGCATCTCGGCCAGCCTTATGTCGCGGGCGACCGCGTTGCCGGGGCCGATGCCGCTTGCCGCAACCAGCCTGCCGTCCTCGGCGAGGTGGAACAGGATGAAGGCGCCGTCGCCGAGGTCGCGGCGCACGATGCTGCGGCCTTCGTCCGACAGGCCGGCGATCTGCAAGGTCAGGCCGTACTGATCCGACCAGAACCACGGCACCGCCGCATGGGACTCGCCGGCGCCAAGCATATTCCTTGCGGCGAGCGCGCCCTGCTCCTGTGCATTGCGCCAAGCTTCGAGCCGCACGCGCCGGCCGCCATAGATGGCGAGCGGAAACGAACAGCAATCGCCGGCGGCAAAGATATCCCGGTCGCTAGTGCGAAGCTCGGCGTCGACGGCGACACCATTGTCGACGGTCAGCCCCGCCTCCGCGGCAAGTCCGGTCACCGGCACGGCGCCGATGCCGATCACGGCAAGATCGGCGACAATGTCGTGTCCACCGGCGAGCGCGATGCGCACTTCGGCGCCATCATCGGCAATGGCGGCGATGCCCTCGCCGCACAGGATTTTCACGCCTTCGGCTACATGCGCCTGATGGATGACCTCAGCGATCTCGGCCGGCACGCCGCGCATCAAGATGCGCGGCTGCGCCTCGATAACTGTGACCGCCGCACCCAGTCTGCGTGCCGCCGCGGCAAGCTCAAGCCCGATGAAGCCGCCGCCAATGATGGCGATGCGATTTCCGGCGCTGAGATGGGCGCGAATGGCCAGCGCGTCGTTGAAGGTCCGGAGGTAGACGCAGCGCCCGCCAAGGCCCGGCATCGGCAGCTTGCGCGGCACCGAACCGGTCGCCAGCAGGAGCTTGTCGTAGGCCAGGACGGAACCGTCCGAGAGGCGCACGACATGCGCCGCGCGGTCGATCGCCACCGCCTGAACCGAATGGATATGCCTGATCGATCTTTCGGCCAGGATCGCGTCGGTGGCGATTGCTTTGAGCAGGGGCGCGTCGGCAACCATCGCGTCTTTCGACAGCGGCGGGCGCTCATAGGGCAGATGCGGCTCGTCGCCGACCAGCGTCACCGGTCCATTAAAGCCGAGCTCGCGCAGCGCAAGGGCGGCGCGCCCGCCGCATTCGCCGGCGCCAATGATGACCATATCCTTCGTCATCATCAACCGATCCGGACAAGGACTTTGCCGGCGTCGACCTTGACCGGATAGGTCCTGAGATCGACGCAGACCGGCGCGCCCCTGGCAGCCCCTGTCTTGTAGTTGAAGCGGCCATTATGCTTCGGGCATTCGATGATATCGTCCATCACCAGCCCGTCGGCCAGATGCACCTTCTCATGCGTGCAAAGCCCGTCGGTGGCGAAATACTCGTCGTCGGGGCTGCGATAGATGGCAAAGGTGCGGCCGCCATGGTCGAAGCGCATCACGTCCTCTTCGTCGATGTCCTCGGCGTCACAGGCCTCGACCCAGTCGCTCATTTACGGGTCCCTCGATGTTTGGTGCCTTGGCATGGGCTTGTCATTCGGCAGCCACCGCAACAGCAGCGTTATCGCTGTGGAAATCCTCGCGATAGGGCCTCGCCGTCGGCGGCAGTTCGCGCTTGATGAAATAATCCTCATTGCGCAGCTGGCGCAGGAAAGCCGGTATCATCTCGCGGTAGCCGGCCAGGATGGACGATGTCGGCGCCGGCAGATCGTGCTTGATCAGTTCGTGCAGCCTGGGCAGCGCGTGATAGGGCACCATGGGAAACATGTGATGCTCGACATGGTAGTTCATGTTCCAGTAGATGAAGCGGCTTATCGGGTTCATGTAGACGGTGCGGCTGTTGAGCCGGTGATCGGTGACGTTTTCAGCCAGGCCGCCATGCTGCAGCAGGCCGACCATGACATGGTGCCAGGCACCGTAAAGCCTGGGCAGACCGACCAGCATCAGCGGCAGGAACGAGGCGGTATAGAGCGCCAGCGCAATGGTCGCGGCATAGATTGTCGTCCAGATGCGGGCAATGCGAATTGCCTTCGGCTGCTCCTGGTCGGGAATGAAGGTTCTTTCGGCCGGACTGACGATACCGGCTGCATTGCGCAGCATGTCGCTCATCGCGTGCCAGGCGTCGAGAATGCCGACGAAGTTGAGCACCACGCGCAGCAGATCGGGCGGACGCATCACCGAGATCTCCGGATCGCGGCCGACGATGATGGTATCGGTATGATGGCGCGTGTGGCTCCAGCGCCAGGTCACCGGGTTGCGCATGATCATGAAGCAGGCGACCTGATAGACCACGTCGTTCATCCACTGCGTCCTGAAAGCGGTGCCGTGGCCGCATTCGTGCCAGCGTGAATCGGTGGAGGAACCGTAGAGGACGCCGTAGACGAAGAAGAACGGCACGCACCACCAGCTGCCCCAGAACCAGGCGGCGCCGGCGCCGCTGAGGATCATGGCGCCGAGCCAGACGATGGTATCGCGGATCGCCGGGCCGTCGGAGCGCTGCATCAGCTCCTTCATCTGCTTGCGCGGCACGTCGGTGTGATACCACTCGGCCGCCGCCAGCCCGCTCTCGACGGCAAGCTTCGCGTCGCGGCCGATCAGGCTGTAGTCGCGTCGGGACGCCGCTGCGGAGCTCGTATTCCCGGTTCGGAGTCCAATATCCACCATAGCGGAGGCCTCGATCATATTCGGTCAGCGTTCAAAATAACGCCGAGCCCTGATAGGCTCAATATCACAAAGATAGTTTCTATCATTTTCCATCAGAATGGTGTAAAAGGGCCAAACAGTGGAATGAGGCAGCGATGGCGAAACGGCCGACGATCACCGACCTGGCGCGCATTTCGGGGGTCAGCGTTGCCACCGTCGACCGGGTGCTGAACAACCGCTTGCCGGTGCGCGAGGAAACCGCGCGCCGCGTCTATGAGGCCGCGACCAGCATCGGCTATCACGCAGCCGGATTGATCAAGCAGCGGATGCGCCATGAATTGCCCGAATACCGGCTCGGGTTCCTGCTGTTGAGACGGGAGGACGTCTTCTACAGTGAATTTGCCCGCGAGCTTGAACTGGCGGTATCGCAGTCGCCGCGCTTTCGCGGCGTGGCCACCATCGACTTCGCCGCTTCGCTGGCGCCGGACGAGATCGTCGAGCGGATGCGCAAGCTGGCCGCCAAATCCAGGGCCGTCGCCCTGGTCGGGCCTGATCACCCGACGCTGACGGTCGCCGTCGAGGCTCTCAAAGCCAATGGCGTACCGGTGTTCTCCCTGCTTTCCGACTTTGCGTCCGGTATTCGCGAGGGCTATGTTGGCCTGGACAATCGCAAGGTCGGCCGCACCGCTGCCTGGATGATCTCGAAGGCCGCGAAGAGACCTGGCAAGGTTGCCCTCTTCGTCGGCAGCCATCGCTTCCATGGCCATGAGCTTCGCGAGATCGGTTTTCGCTCCTTCTTTCGCGAGCAGGCGCCGGAATTCACTCTCCTCGAGACGTTGGTCAATCTGGAAGCGAACCAGATCACACATGATGCAATGATCGAGCTTCTGGCCCGCCACCCTGATCTCGCCGGTTGCTATGTCGCCGGTGGCGGCATGGAAGGCGCGATCTCGGCGCTGAGGGAGGCAAAGCCGGCTGAGATGCCGGCGGTCGTCTGCAACGAGATCACGCCCGACTCCCGCGCGGCGCTGGCAGATAATTTCCTGACCATGGTGATCTCTACGCCACTGGCGGCGCTTTGCCGCGAGCTTGTCGGGCTGATGGCGCATGCCATCGAGACCGGCGCTGCGAATGCGCCGGGCCAGACCTTTCTGCCCTTCGACATTTATCTGCCGGAAAACATCTGACGTCGCGGTCATCGGCGGCAGACATGATGTAATCTATCAGAACGCTTTCAGGCCTGGCTTGCGTTAGCGTCCGTCTAAAAGCGCTCGAAATGCCGAAAATCCATTCCTCATGGCGAAATCTCGCTTGACGCCCAAGCGAAATGGAATAAATATTTCACCAACTGAGAATTTTGGTTCTTTCGTTCCGGAAGATCTGTTTCAGGCAAAATGCCTCCGGAACCAAAAATGGCAATCGGGAGAGAATTCCCTGCGAGATCGGGGATTCCGGGTAGATCGGTGCAGCCGGACACCAATGTGGAGGAGAAATAAAATGAAAAAACTGCTTTTGGGCGTCGCGTTCGCGGCGCTGATGAGTTCGTCCGCCTTTGCTGCCAAGATCGGCGTGTCGATGGCGTTGTTCGACGACAATTTTCTCACCGTGCTGCGCAACGGCATGATTGAACAGGCCAAGGGCATGGACGGCGTCGAGCTGCAGGTGGAGGATGCGCAGAACGACGTCGCCAAGCAACTCGACCAGATCAAGAACTTCGCCGCCTCAGGCGTCGACGCCATCATCGTCAACCCGGTCGACACCTCGGCGACTCAGGCGATGTCGGACGCAGCCGCCGCTGCCAAGATTCCACTGGTCTATGTCAATCGCGAGCCGGTCAACGTCGACACGCTGCCCGAAAACCAGGCCTTCGTCGCCTCGAACGAAGCCGATTCCGGCACGCTCGAGACCAAGGAGGTCTGCCGCCTGTTCAAGGAGGCCGGCAAGACTGAAGCCAACGTCTATGTGATCATGGGCGAGCTGTCGAACCAGGCAGCGGTGCAGCGCACCAAGGACATTGACGACGTGATCGCCACGCCGGAGTGCAGCTTCATCAAGATCATCGACAAGCAGACGTCGAACTGGAAGCGCGAAGAAGCGCAGAACCTGATGACCAACTGGCTGTCGACCGGCAAACCGTTCGACGGCGTCATCGCCAATAATGACGAAAGCGCCATCGGCGCCATCCAGGCGATGAAGGCCGCCAACATCGACATGAAGTCGGTTGTCGTCGGCGGGGTCGACGCTACCCAGGATGCGCTTGCCGCGATGCAGGCGGGCGACCTCGATGCGACGGTGTTCCAGGACGCGGCCGGCCAGGGTGCCGGCGCGCTTGACGCGGCGCTCAAGCTGGCGAAGGGCGAGAAGGTCGAGCACAAGGTCTACATCCCGTTCCAGCTGGTCACGCCGGCAAATATCGACAAGTTCCTGAAGAAGAACTGAGGCGGACCTGTCCGATACGGAGCGGCGCGCCGAAGTAAGACAGCGCCGCTCCGCTTTTTCCCTCTCGGCCTGAACAGCGCCGAGTGGAGACCGTGGCTGACGGAGGAAGCACGATTGGCACAGACATCTCACGGCGTCGGCGGGCTCAGCTATGATGCGAAGCGGCGCGCATGGCCGGCCGAATTCAACGTCTTCCTGGCGCTCGTCATCCTGGTCGGCGCTTTCGAGCTGATCGGCCGGGTTTTCCTGGGCGACAGCTTCCTGTTCAACACCCGCGACAATATCGATGCGATCTTCAACGAAGCGCGCCTGCAGATCATCATCCTGCAGGTGTCGATCGTCGGCATTATTGCCATCGGCGTGACGCAGGTGATCATTACCGGCGGCATCGACCTGTCCTCAGGTTCGATCGTCGGCGCCACGGCAATGATCGCCATGAGCTTCGCCCAGGTGGCGACGGTCAACGGCAACCCGAACCCCAAGGCGATGTTCATCGCCCAGGGCTGGACCGACCTGCCGGTGATCGTGCCGGTGCTGGTCGCGATCGGCTGCGGACTGCTGGCCGGCCTGGTCAACGGCGCTTTGATCGCCTACACGCGCATCCCGCCGTTCATCGCCACGCTCGGCATGATGGTCACCGCACGCGGCATCGCCAAATGGTGGTCAAAGGGGCAGCCGATCTCGTTTCCGACCGAGAGTTTCGCCGCCATCGGCAAGGGGCTGATGCCGGTCATCATTTTCATATCGCTCGCAGTGCTGTTCCAGCTGATCCTGAGTTACACCAAATATGGCAAGCACTGCTATGCAATCGGCTCCAATGAGGACGCCGCGCGCATGTCCGGCATCAACATCGCCAACCACAAGATCCTCGTCTACGTCATTGCCGGCGTCCTCGCCGCGCTCGCCGCCGTGGTGCTGAGCTCCAAGAATCTCACCGCCCAGGCCGGCATGGGTGTAATGTACGAGCTCGACGCGATCGCCATGGCGGTTATCGGCGGCGTCTCGCTGTCGGGCGGCCGCGGTTCGATTATCGGGACGGTGATCGGCTCGCTGATCTTCGGCGTCATCATCTCCGGCTTCACCTTTCTGCGCCTCGACGCCTATTATCAGGAGATGGTCAAAGGCGTGATCATCGTCGGCGCAGTCGTACTCGACCAGTGGCGCCAACGCCTGCGGGCGATGAGGGCTTGATCATGTCGGACATCGTCCTGAAGACCGAAAACCTGACCAAGTATTATGGCGGCGTCCATGCGCTGGAGGGTGCCAACTTCGAGCTGCGCAAGGGCGAGCACGTCGCCATCATGGGCGACAACGGCGCTGGCAAATCGACCTTCGTACGCCAGATCACCGGCGTCGAGCAGCGCACCAGCGGCAGGATGTGGTTCGACGGCAAGGAAGTGAATTTTGCCGGCCCGATCGAAGCCCGCGAGGCGGGCATCGAGACGGTGTTCCAGAACCTGGCGCTCGCCGACGACCTCGACGTCCCGTCGAACCTGTTCCTCGGCCGCGAGCGGGTGCTTTTCAATCTCGGGCCCTTCTCGATCCTCGATCGCAAGTTCATGCGCAAGGCGACCGAGGCAGCCTTGGTCCGGACAGCGGTCAAGATCCCCAATCTTTCCAATACTATCCGCCACATGTCGGGCGGCCAGCGCCAGTGCGTGGCGATTGCCAGAACCGCGACCTTTGCTTCCAAGCTCATCATCATGGATGAGCCGACGGCGGCACTCGGCGTGCAGGAGACGATGCAGGTCGAAAACATCATCCGCACGCTGAAGGAGAATGGCGAACCGCTGATCCTGATCTCTCACAACATGCGCCAGGTGTTCGACCTGGTCGACCGCATCGTCGTTTTCCGGCGCGGCCGCATCGTCGCCAATTTGCGCAAGCAGGACACCGACGGCAACGATATCGTCTCCTACATCACCGGCGCCAAGACCGGGCAGGCGGAACTTGCGGCGTAACGGCCAACGCCGAGCCACAGGCGCTGACACGCCCTCCCTTCCGAACCATCCTCAAAGGAAAATTCTTCATGCCTCTTCGCTTTGCTCTTCTCGGTGCCGGCCGTATCGGCAAGGTCCATGCCCGCGCCGTTGGTTCCAATCCGCAGGCCAGGCTGGTTGCGGTTGCCGATGCCTTCGAGAAGGCGGCGACCGATCTGGCCTCTGCCTATGACGCCGAAGTGCGCAGCATCGATGCCATCGAGAAGGCCGGCGATATCGACGCGGTCGTCATCTGCACGCCGACCGACACTCATGCCGACCTGATCGAACGCTTCGCCAAGGCGGGCAAGGCGATTTTCTGCGAAAAGCCGATCGATCTCGACGCCGGCAGAGTGGAAGAATGCCTGGCCGTCGTCGACAAGGCCGGCGCCACCCTGATGGTCGGCTTCAACCGCCGCTTCGATCCGCATTTTGCCGCCGTGCGCAAGGCGATCGACGACGGCGCCATCGGCACTGTCGAAATGGTGACAATCACCTCGCGCGATCCCGGCCCGCCGCCGCTCGACTATATCGGCCGCTCGGGCGGCATCTTCCGCGACATGACCATTCATGATTTCGACATGGCGCGCTTCCTGCTCGGCGAGGAGCCGGTGGCGGTCAGCGCTCACGCTTCGGTGCTGATCGACAAGAAGATCGGCGAGGCCGGCGACTTCGACAGCGTCAGCGTCATCCTCGAAACTGCCTCCGGCAAGCAATGCGTCATTTCCAACTCACGCCGCGCCACCTACGGCTACGACCAGCGCATCGAGGTGCATGGCTCGAAAGGCATGATTGCGGCCGAGAACCAGCGGCCGGTGTCGATCGAACTGGCCAATGAGAAGGGCTATACGCGGCCGCCGCTGCACGATTTCTTCATGACCCGTTATCTCGACGCCTATGCCAACGAGATCGCTGCCTTCATCGCGGCAGCGACGTCAGGCAAGAAGGCGGCGCCGAGCGGCAAGGACGGGCTGGTGGCGCTCAGGCTGGCGGATGCGGCGCTGAAATCGGCCAAGGAAGGCAAGACCGTCCGCCTCGACAAAACAATCTGACTATCAAGCACAGGAGCAAGGCGATGAACGGTTCAGCCGGTCGCAATTCCGAAACACGCGCCATCGTCACCGGCGGCGCACAAGGCATCGGCTTTGCCGTCGCCGAAGCGCTGGCCGATGAGGGCTGCCGGGCGCTGGCACTGATCGGCCGCTCGCAGGAGAAGGGCGACAAGGCTGTCGCCATCCTCAACGGGGCAGGCGTCGATGCCATCTTCATCAGCGCCGACGTCTCAAAAGTGGCCGACTGCAAGCGTGCGGTCGAAACGGCGATTGGCCATTTTGGTTCCGTCAACGCGCTGGTCAACGCCGCTGCCACCTCGGCTCGCGGCTCGCTGGTCGAGACCTCCGAGGATCTGTTCGACCAGATATTCCAGACCAATGTGCGGGGCCCGTTTTTCCTGATGCAGGGCGTGGTGGCGCATTTGCTGGCGCGCCAGGCACCGGGCTCGATCGTCAACGTGCTGTCGATGTCGGCGCATTGCGGCCAGTCGTTCCTGGCGCCCTATTCGTCGAGCAAGGGAGCGCTGGCGACACTCACCAAGAATGTCGCCAATGCCTATCGCGGCAATCGCATCCGCTGCAATGCGGTGCTGCCCGGCTGGATGGACACCGAGGGCGAAGCGATCGTGCAGAAGAAATGGCACGACGCGCCGGACGACTGGCTGGAAAGGGCCGAGGCCGCGCAGCCGATGGGTCAATTGGTGAAGCCGGCACAGCTTGCCCGGTTGATCAGCTATATGATCAGCCCGCAGTCCGGCGTCATGACCGGGTCGCTGGTCGATTACGACCAGAGCGTCGCCGGGTCGTCGCCGGAATAACGCCGGCAAGTCGAGCGGAACGCCGCCCATCACTTCGTCATCCACGGGCGGAGCAAGGAGCGCAGCGACGCGGCGCAGACCCGAGGATGACGAAGTTCGGGGGGTTCAGCCAATCGCGAATGGGCTGGAGTAAACCTCCTCCTCACCAGACACGTGACAAGCGCCTACGCTTCGACTATATGAACCGGATGATCCACCTGACCGCCTCGTTTTGGTACTTTAGCTACTCGCTGGCGGCGGGAGGATTGCGCTCGATCTGAAGATTGCAGCAATAACATCCGAACAGCCGCCAGACCTGGCGGCTTTTTTGTTTCAGCCGGCAGGTCTCCCAATCAGGAGCAGAAGCCGTGTTGACGACCACAGACGATCTTCGGGTCAAGGAAATCAGAGAACTGAGCACACCCGACGAGGTGATGCGGGAAATACCGCGCACGCTGACGGCGACGCGCACCGTTGCCGCATCACGCAATGCCATCCACGCCGTGCTGACCGGCGCCGACGATCGGCTGGTGGTCGTCGTCGGCCCCTGTTCGATCCACGACCCGGCCGCCGCCGTAGACTATGCCAGCCGTTTGGCATCGCTGCGTGAAAGCCTGTCGGACCGGCTGGAGATCGTGATGCGGGTTTATTTCGAGAAACCGCGCACGACGGTCGGCTGGAAGGGCCTGATCAACGATCCCGACCTCGACGGCAGCTTCAACATCGACAAGGGGTTGCGGATGGCCCGCAACGTGCTCTCCGCCGTCAACAATCTCGGCCTTCCGGCGGCCACCGAATTCCTCGACATGGCCACCCCGCAATATATTGCCGACCTCGTCGCCTGGGGCGCGATCGGCGCGCGCACGACCGAGAGCCAGATCCACCGCGAACTCGCATCAGGCCTGTCCTGCCCGGTCGGCTTCAAGAACGGCACCGACGGCAATTTGCGGATCGCGGCCGAGGCCGTGAAATCCGCCGCCCAGCCGCACCATTTCATGGCGGTGACGAAAGGTGGGCGCAGCGCCATCGCGACGACCACCGGCAACGAGGACTGCCACGTCATCCTGCGCGGCGGCATTGTGCCCAACTACGACGCGGCAAGCATAGCTGCTGCCTCCGCTGAGCTCGGCCGGATCGGCGTGGCACCTCGGCTGATGATCGATGTCAGTCATGCCAACAGCAACAAGAAGCCGGAAAACCAGCCGCTGGTGGCGGCTGACGTGGCGGGCCAGATCGCGGCAGGCGACGAGCGCATCATCGGCATCATGATCGAGAGCAACCTTGTCGCCGGCCGGCAGGACGTCGTGCCCGGCAAGCCGCTCGTCTATGGCCAGAGCATCACCGACGGCTGTATCGACTGGGAAACCACCGAAACGGTGCTGCACGGCCTTGCCGACGCCGTCGAGCAGCGCCGGTCGGCGCGCCGGAGCATGATATTAAGCCGTTCAGGCGCCGCCTGAGCACCTCCTTCTCCCCTTTGTTTGGACTGGGGACATCGCGAACAGATGTGCGAGGACATCGCGAACAGTTTTGCATGCTATCGCGCCAGGACATTGAGGTCGA